>NZ_JBHVER010000089.1:0-30310 GCF_042802195.1 Kitasatospora sp. NPDC057500
GGCCCGGGCCGTTGCCGGCGTTCCCCGGGCCCGAGTTGAGTACCGGTACTCAGGCGAACGCACCGGCGGCCCCGGCAGGATC
Organism: Kitasatospora sp. NPDC057500; assembly: GCF_042802195.1. Classification (NCBI taxonomy): domain Bacteria; kingdom Bacillati; phylum Actinomycetota; class Actinomycetes; order Kitasatosporales; family Streptomycetaceae; genus Kitasatospora; species Kitasatospora sp. NPDC057500. The sequence continues at coordinate 83 of NZ_JBHVER010000089.1, forward strand.
GGTGGTATGACCAGCGATCAGCAGCGGTGCGGGAAGCGGCGGGTGTCGCGCTCCACCCGCGTGGCAACCCCGCGAGCTCCGGGGGCGTCCGCACCGGACCTCCCCGGCCCGGCGGCCCCGGCCCGACCGCGCGACCGGCGCCCGGCCGGGGCGGTGACCGCCCGGTGATCTGGGGACGCGGCGGCCCCGCACGAGTCCCGGCGACGGCCGGCGGCGGATCCGGGTGCCCGGCCCTCGCCCATGTGACGATCGGCAGCCGGGAGCCGGCCGCGGACGACCGCGACCGGCCGGCCGCCGCCGGACAGGCGGACGCCGAGACGTCCGGCTGCCAGGGCGGCCTGCCGGAGGGGTGAGCGCGGACCGGCGACAGGCCCTGCCGGCTGCTGGCTGCCGGCTGCCGGTTACCGGGTCTCGGCGTCGGCGACCCAGGCGGGGAGCGGCTCACGGCGGGTCAGCCACTCCTCGGGCACGCCGGCGAGGCCGGTGCGGGCGGCGACCACACCGGCGGTGATGGCGCAGGTGGTGTCCACGTCGCCGAGGCCCTCGGCAGTGGTCCACAGGGCGTCGGTGAGGCTGTCCGGATGGTGCGCGGCGGACCACAGGGCGAACGGGACGGTGTCGCCCGCCTGGACGCGCTGTCCGTTGCCCAGGGCCTCGGCGGCCCGCCACGGCTCCGTCCCGGCCGGCAGGTCGGCGGCGAGGCGAAGGCCCTCGCGCACGGCCCCCGGCGGGGTGCGGTCGGCGACCTCGGCCAGCAGCTCCGAGCCCACCGGCCCGTGCTGCCCGTCGCGCCCGCGCGCGGCGAACGCGGCCGCCAGGGCGACCGCCACCGCGCCGGCCACGCCCTCCGGGTGCGCGTGCGTGACCTCGGCGGAGAGCACCGCCTGCTCGGCCGCCTCCCCCAGGTCCTCGCGGAACCACGCCCCGAGCGGCGCCACCCGCATCGCCGCGCCGTTGCCGAAGCTGCCCTGGCCGTCGAACAGGTCCCGCGCCCGGGCCAGCCAGCTCCCCGGTGACTGCGCGAGCCCGGGCAGCAGGCGCCGCATGCCGTTCCCGTAGCCGCGGCCCGGGTCGGCCCGGTAGGTCGTCCCGAAGGCCAGCGCCAGCTTCTCCTGGTGCACCGCGTCGAACGCGGTCAGCACCCCGTACACCGACAGCGCCATCGCGGTGTCGTCGGTCCAGTGCCAGGGCGCCTCCTGCGGGATCCGGCGGGCCCTGATCTGGTTGAACGCCTCCCGGGGCGTCCGGAACAGCGGGAACCAGCGCTCCCCGAATCCGTCCCCGAGGGCCAGGCCCTCCAAAGAGTCACGAGCGGCGGAAGACGATGTCATCGTCCTATCCTTCCACCGCCCGAGGCGCCCGCGGCACCGGCCCGGACGGGCATCGGGCGTGAACCTGACGATTCGTCGAAAGCGCCGGCCGGGTCCTGGTAGAAAGGAGTGGCGTGACAGCGGTCGACGGAGGCGGGACGGGGAGTGACAGAGGCCGAACCCGGACGCGGACCCGACCCCGGACGTGGCGCCGGACCCGGACCCGGACCCGGGTCCACGGACGTCCGCAACGTCGTCACCGACAGCACGGTCCACTACCTGGTGCAGATCGGCGTGCTCAACGGCGAGCTGCACCTCACCGTGCCGCCCCCGCCCGTACCGCCGGCGACACCGCTCGGCCTCGCCGAGGAACGGCTGGCCCGCAGCCTGCTGTACCAGTGGCGGGCCGAGGCCGACGCCTGGGACATGGCCGACCCCGAACCGCTGGCCGTCCGCTGGGTGCACAGCCGCACCGCCCTCGGGCCGGGCCGTGAACTCGGCGGGCGCGGCGACCGGGTCGGCACCATGGCGGAGGCCCTGCTCGGCCTCGACCACCGCCGGCTGCTGATCCTCGGCGGGGCCGGCGCGGGCAAGACGACCCTCGCCGTGCTGCTCACCCTGGAACTGCTCGCCCGCAGGCTCACCCGGGACGAGGACGTCCCGGTGCCGGTGGTGCTCTCGCTGGAGTCCTGGGACGCCGAGCGGGTCAACTTCCACGACTGGCTGGTCCGCCGGATCACGGAGGAGCACCCCGGCCTGCCGCGGGTGGACGGGCTCCACCCCGCCGCCCGGCTGGTGAGCGAACGGCGCCTGCTGCCCGTCCTGGACAGCCTCGACGAGCTGCCCGAGCACCGGCGGACCGCCGTGCTCGGCGCCCTCGGGCGCCAGCTGGGCCAGGAGGGCGGGGTGGTGCTGATCTGCCGGACCGAGGCCTACCGCGAGCTGGTGACGGCGCAGCGGGACGTGCTCCGGGTGGACTCGGCGATCGAGGCGCTGCCGCTCGACCCCGCCGACGTGGCGTCCTACCTGCGCCAGGCCCGGCAGCCGTCGCGCGCCATGGAGTGGGCGCCGCTGCTGGCCGAGCTCCGCGCGGAGCCCAACAGCCCGGTGAGCCGGGCGCTGTCGACGCCGCTGATGGTCTGGCTGCTGCGGCGCGGGTACGAGAGGGCGCCGGCCGACCCGGGCGAACTGGTGGACCGCAGGCGCTTCGCGACCGCCGCCCAGGTCGAGCGGCACCTGCTCGACCGGATCGTGCCCGCCTCGTTCCCGGAGCTGCCGCCGGCCCCCGACCGCCTCCACCCGCCCCGGCAGTGGGAACCGGAGCGGGCCCGGGAGTGGCTCTCCCACCTCGCCCGGCTGATGGACCGCCAGGGGAGCGCCGAGCTGGCCTGGTGGCGGCTGTTCGGCGCTCCGCTGCCGCGGGCGCTGGCGGTGCCGGCGCTGATCGCGGTGGGGATCGCCCTGTCGCTGCTGTTCGAGCTGGTACTGGGGTCCGTCCCGGGCGGCCGGCACCGGACCTTCGGCTTCGGCACCACCCTGGGCCTCAGCGTGACCCTCGCGGGCGGCGTCCGGATGGCCGGGCAGGCGTGGTTCGGCGACGACACCGTGACGCCCCGGCGGCGGGTCAACCCGCTGCGCTTCGCCGGCGCCCTCCGCTCGGCCGGCCGCAACGGGCGGCTCGGCCGGGCCTGGCGGCTCACGGTGGTGATCGGCGGGCCGCCGGTGATCCTCGCCCTGGGCCTGTTCCAGGTCCTGGAACCGTCGACGGCGGGTCTGATGACGGTGGTGGGGGTGCTGCTGCCCGGCTATCTGATGATCGTGATGGCGGCACCCTCGGACACCGTGGACGCCGCGACCCCCGACGCGCTGCTGCGATCGGAGCGGACCTCGGTCCTGCTGACGATGGTCGTGCTCGCGCCGCTGATCGCCCTGGGGACCGGACTGCTGGGCTGGTCGCGGGCCCGCCCCCTGATGGACTGGACCGACACCCTGGCCGCCTGGTGCGGGGCGTGCGCGATGTTCCTGCTGCTCAGCCCGTGGAGCCGGTGGCTGCTGGCACGGTGCTCGCTGGCGCTGGCGGGCCGGGTGCCCTGGGCGCTGATGACCTTCCTGCGGGACGCCCACCGGGCCGGCCTGCTCCAGCGGACCGCCGGGACGTACCGCTTCCGCAACCTGCGCCTCCAGCAGCACCTGGCCGGCCCGGGCGGCTCCGGCGGCTCCGGTGGTCCGGGAACGGCCCGGCTCCCCGCTCCCCGGGCGCCGTCCGGCACGGCGCCGGCGCCCGGCACCGCCATCGGAGCGCCCCCGCCCCCCGCCGCGTCCTGGCGCGGCCTCACCGTGCGGCGCGACCCGGCCTCGTACCTGCTCAGCGGCCGGTCCCGCGAGGTCACCCTCGCGCACTGGGGGCCGCTCGGCGCCCTGATGGGCCTCCAACTGGTCCGGACCACGGTGAGCGGTACCTGGGACCACCTGGAGGCCTGGGCGCCGATGGTCGGACTGCCCGTCATCGGCCTGCTGATCATGCTGATCCGCTTCCTGCCCCGGCGGCGGTTCGAACTGCACATCACCGACACCTTCATCGCCGCCCGGTGGGGCCGGCACCGCTGCCGCTACGAGTGGAGCGACGTGGACGAGGTGGCGGTGCGCCGGATCCACAGCCGCGGCCGCGACGCCCGGGTGCACGGCATCCACGTCCGGCTGCGGCCGGGAGCGCCCGTCCCCCCGGCCCGCTACCGGGGCCGGGACGGCTGGTTCCTGGTGCAGTCCGTGAGCATCGGCCGGACCCTGCCCCCGGACATCGTCGAGGCGCTGGCCGACCTCTCCGGCGGCCGCTGGCGGCCGTAGGGCGCGGCTCCTGGCTAGCGGCTCCCGGCTCGCGGCTCCCGGCTCCCGGCTCGGGCTCGGGAGGGTTCAGGACCGCTCAGGCCCGATCGCAGGTGAGCGGCTCGGCCCGGACCCCCGCCGGCGTGGTGTGCAGCAGGGCGAAGCAGGTCGCGGTCGCGGTGCGGCCGTGCTCGGTGACGCGGACCGAGTAGCCGACCGGACCGGGCCGCGCGCCGGGACCGGCGGTGAGGTGCCAGCCGGAGGCGGCGGTGGCGCCGGCGGCCAGCCGTCGCGGCGCCGCGACCCCGGGCTCGGCCCGCCAGCCCGGCGGCAGCGCCGGCGGGAGCACCTCGACCGGCACGTCCCGGTGCGCCGTGCTGGTCAGCAGCAGGTCGGTGCCGGCGAGGCGGGGCCGGACCAGCGCGGTCGAGGGCGACCAGATCCGCAGGTTGGTGACGCGCGCGCCGGCGCTTCCGCGCAGGACGGTCGGGACGATCCTGACCGCCGACGTGGTGACGTCGAGCGCGAACCCCTGGTCGCCCGCCAGGAGGTCCGTGTTGGACGGCGTCCGGCTGCGGCCCCCGACCCAGGCGCCTTCCGCGGTCAGCGTCTCGACCGAGGCGAACGCGGCGAATCCGGGATTCACGGTCAGCTCGATCCGCGAGAGCGGCACCGGGATCCCGAAGTCGATCTTCAGCCAGTGCCGCATCGGAAACCAGTTCGCCAACGCCTCCTCGTCCGTCTCGTCGGGCATGACCGCGTCCGGGCCGCCCTCCGTCGACCACTGGCCGTCCTTGCCGGCGCGCGGACCGTCCGGGCTGCTCCCGGGGGCGGAGTAGCTCGCCGTCAGGACGGGCCACGAGCCGTCCCCGCGGAAGGCGGCCAGGTCCACCTCGCGGGTGAAGTCCGGCAGCGGACGCAGCCACCGGTCGACGGCGCCGGGCAGCCCGAAAGCCGTCGAGGGCGGCAGCGACCCCGTGAACAGCAGGGTGAGCGCCACCGGCACCACCGCCAGGCCGGCCACGTGCGACAGCAGCAGCGCACCCCGGGCGCGGACCGCCGACCCGGCCCGCCGGAGCCGGGGCCCGCCCGGCCGCCGGGCCCGGCGCGGGGTCCGCAGCCGCCGGGGCGCGGCGCGGACACCGGCCGTCCACAGCAGCAACTCGCCCAGGGCCGGGCCCGACCGCGCCTCCGACCCGTCGGCCAGGAGGCGGAGCCCGCCGCCGGCCCGCTCCAGCACCCGCACCAGGTTCCCCGCTCCCGCCTCCTCCAGCCACCGCCGGACGGACTCGTCGCCCTCCCCGGGACCGGGACCCGCCGGGGTGCCCCGGAGTGCGGCGGTCCGGGTGACGACCACGGCGATCCGCCGCGGCCGGTGGCGCCGGGGAAGGGCGTCGACGCCGCGGAGCACCCGTTCCGCGGCCGGGACCGACCCCGGCGCGGACGACGGCGCCCCGCCGGCCGGCGCCCGCCGCACCGAAGGGAGCGTCAGCGCGTCGAGGACCAGCACCAGGCCCCGCGCGCGGCGAAGCCCCTCCAGGACGTCGAGCCCGGACTGCTCCTCGAAGACCGCGCCCGGCGGATCGAGCAGCACGAGCGTGCGCCGCCCGCCGCGCAGCCCGGACAGCTCCGCCACCGCCGTGCCAGGCAGCGCGCCGGAGACCCGCCCCCCGAGCGCCCCGACCACCCCGGCCAGATGCGCGAACCCGCCGCGGACGACGGTGCTGCGCCCGGAACCGGCCGCCCCCGCGACGAGTACCACCCCCGTCGGCGAGCCGCCGGGCGGCACCGGGCGGTCGCAGTGCGGGCAGCGGGCCTCCAGGCGCCACGCGCCGAACACCGTGCCGGCGGGCAGCCGGACCCCGCAGCGGCAGGTGCGGCGCAGCCCGCCGTACCGGTCGGGGACGAGCCGCCGGTGCCGCGCCCCGCACCCGGGACAGAGCCGGACCGGCGGCCCCACCGCCCGCCCGCAGGCCGGGTGCGGGCAGACCGGGGCGGCGCCGGTCAGCCGGCGGCCGAGGCGGTCGACCGCCCGGCAGGCCGTCCACCAGAGCCGGAACCCGGCCAGCAGCGCCGCCCGCAGCAGGATCTGGCAGAGCAGGGCGGGCAGCGCGAGGAGCGCCGACACCAGGACGGCCGCGCCGACGCTGGAACCCCGGAGGACGCACAGCAGCCCGCCGAGGCAGCGGGTGGCGATGCGCTCGGCCCACTCCCACGGCGCGCCAGGCGGCGGCGGGGGCCCGGGGTCCCACCGCACGGCGGCCCGCAGTTCACCCGCGTAGGCCTCCCGGAGGCTGCGCCACACCTCCCGCAGTGCCTGCCCGCCGGCCCGGCGCAGATACGGCTCCCGGGCGGGGCCCTCGTCCGTGCCGGCGGGCGCGGCGCCCGCGCCGAACGCACCCCGCACGGCGCGGAAATGGCGCAGCAGCAGGCGCGGTACGGCGATCAGGGCGCAGTGCAGCGCGACACCGGCGATCGCGAACAGGAACGCGATCCAGAGCAGCAGCGGGAGCAGCACGACGCCGAAGACGATGTTGCCCCAGGCCTGCGCCGACGGGCTCCGGCGGCGGGCCCGGCCGGCGTCCCCGTGCCCCGGCGTCACCGCCGTCCCGCCCTCGGCAGGAAGCCGAAGCGGTGCAGCAGCCACAGCAGCGGGTCCTCGACCCGGTGCGGCCGCGGGCCGCCGGGCGGTGTCGCGCCGGGGCGGGGCGGGGCGCCGAGTGCGGAGAACGCGAAGAGCTGGTGGTCGGCCCGGCCCGCGCGCAGCCGCCGGTCGACCCCGTCGCCCTGCCAGAGCTCCAGCAGGGCCCGCAGTTCGGTGTCCACGGCCGCGCGGTCCACCGGATCGAACCCCGGACGGGGGGAACGGCGGCGGTGCAGCGGCGAGTTGGGCGCAAGGCCGGGGGCCAGCAGGTCGAGCTTGGCCAGCCCGACGGCGACCGGGACGCGGATCCGTCCCCCGGCGTCCTTGGGCAGTGCGTCGAGCGCAGCGTCCAGGACCTCCGCCGACCGGGTGCTCCGGCCCGGACGGTGGAGTCCGGCGCCGGGCAGGTCGTGCGGGTCGAGCAGCAGCACCGCCGCGTCCGCCTGCGCCAGGGCCGGCCGGGCGCTCTGCGGCGGGGCCGCCGGGCCGGTGTCCAGCAGGACCAGGGTCAGCGACCGTTCCCGCCGGCCGTGGCCCCGGCTCAGCCGGTGGACCAGCGGTCGGAAGCCCGCGTCCGGTGCGTCCGGGGACAGCGCGCGCTCCTCCTCGTAGAGCGGGCGCTCGTAGCGTTGCCGCACCTCGGCCTCGGTCCGGTCGTCGCCGGGCAGCAGTGCCACGCCCAGCTCCGCGCCGAGGCCGTGCCGGAGCCCGTGCAGCAGTACGGCGAGGAAGGTGCTCTTGCCGCTGCCGGGCGGTCCCACGACCGCGACGATCCGCCCGCGCTCCCCGGGACGCACCTCGGGCAGCCGCTCGCCGCACCGGCGGCAGTGGGGGCGCGAGGTCGTCCGCCCGCAGCCGCCGCAGACGGCGGACGGCGTCCGGCGAACGGCGGTGGCGGGGCGGTGGCCGCCGGCGCACGAACCGGGCGGGGACACGCACCGGTAGTCGGTCTCCGTCCGGCCGGCGTGCCGCAGGCACGACGGGCAGATCCGCAGGGCGTCGCGACGGCCGGGAAGGTTCACGACCGGCCCCCTGTCCACCGGCCCTGTGCCCACCGGCCCTGTGCCCACCGGCCTCGCGCCCGCCGGGTGCCGACCCGCAGCCCGCGGACCGGCGGATCGACCAGCACGACCTCCTCGTCGGTGGCGAAGCAGCGCAGCCAGGACAGGCGACCGCCCCGGGGCAGCCGGGCGGTGAGCACGGCGGGCCGGCCGGGCCCGATCCGCACGACGCCGGCCTCGGCGAGCACCGCCCCGTCACCGGCGGCGAGCGGCCAGGCCGGCCCGGTCGAGCCGACCAGCAGCAGACCCGGTACCAGCACCTCGGTCGCGCACCGGAAGACCGCCCGCACCGAGCGCCGGCCCGGCAGCCCCCGGCGGGTGAGCGTGTACGGGACCTCGATCCGGGCGGGCAGGACCAGCCGGACCGGCGCGCCGAACGCCGGCAGGCCGTCCGCCCGGCCGACCGGGCGCAGCTCGACCTCGACGCCCGCGCCGTGCGGGACGGCGAGCCGCACGCCGTCGCGGTGCAGGTAGCCGAGACGCGTGACGGTACGCCGTTGGAGCGCGCCGTCGGCGACGCGCCAGCGCACCTCGGCCTCGCCGGGCCCGTCGGGCGGCCACTCGAAGGTGACCACGGCCTCGTCCGGGCCCCTGGTCACCGCCGCGTCGCGGAACTCGGGCAGTGCCACCACCGGTGCGCTCGCCCCGACCGCGGCGCGCTCGCCGGCGACCGTGACCGCGACGACCACGGCGCCGCGCCCCGGGGGCCGGAACCGCAGTCCGCCGGCGACCGGCCTGGTCGTCAGCCGGGCGCCCCGGGCGGCGAGTTCGGCCGGGCGCAGCAGGCGGCCGACCGGCCACGGGGGCCGGGCGTCGAAGGCGTAGAGGCGGACCTCACCGTGCGCGGGCTCCGCCCGGGTCTCGAAGCGGGCCTCGAAGCGGCCCGGGTCCTCCTCGGAGGGGACCACGGTGAGGGCGGTGACCGGTTCCGGGGGCGCCAGCGGGACGGCGGTGAGCCACCGGCCCTCGGTGGCCGTCGTGCCGCCGTCGTCATCGCGGTAGACGACCTGGATCCGGTAGACGTGGGTGCGGCCGTTGGGCCGGCCCCGGTCGGTGAAGCCGTCCGCCCGGGCCGCGACCGGGGTGGTCGGCGCGGCCGGGTCGGCGGGGGTGCCGGGGCCGTCCGTGCTGCCGGGGCCGTCCGGAGTCCCCGGTTCGGTGCGGCGGGTCACGCGCACGCCCTCCGCGCCCGCCGGGAGCCGCCAACCGCCGCTCACCACACCGTCGTCCGCCTCCAGCCCGGCCTCCCCGACCTCCGGCCGGTGGCGCACCGGGCCGCAGACCGCGAGCGGGGAGTACGGCCCGTCAGGTTCGGCGGCGCGCCGCACCACGACCGCGTAGTGGACCGGCACGTTCACCGGCGCCGCGGTGTCCAGCAGGGAGGTCGCGCCGGGCGCGGGCGGCGCCAGGACCGTTCCGTCGGCCGCCGAGCGCGGCGCCCGGCCGGTCCGGCGCACCACCAGGTACTCCGGCCGCCCGGCCGTCGAGGGCGTCGGCTCCCACTCCACCAGCACGCCCGTCCGGTCCGCCGCCGCGCTCACCCGGGGGACCGGGCGGACCGGCAGCGAGCGGCGCACCTCGTCGATCAGGGGCAGGTCCCGGACCAGCGCTTCGGCCCGGTCGAGCAGCGCCCAGGCGCGGTCGGGATCGGCGGTCCGGCGCGCGGAGGCGAGGTCGCCGAGCCGCCGCGCCTCGGCCAGCGTGGCGCGGACGTGCGCGGCCGGCCCCGCGGCCTGCGGCGGGAGCGCCCGCTCGGGGAGCCGGTCGAGCAGGGCCGCCGCCTCGGCCAGCAGCCCGTCGGCGGCCAGGGCCCGCAGCCGCGCGGTGACCGGGTCCGGGTCCGGCTCCTCCAGGACCGCCAGGACCAGCCGGCGGGCGTCGGGCGCGGCGACCGAGAGCCCCTGCTCGGCGTGGGCCAGCAGGGTCCCGCTGCCGGCCCGGGCGGACCGCCGGGCCCGGAGCGGCTCGGCCAGCTCGTACAGCAGGACGGCGCGCAGCCCCTCCGGGCCCCGGTCGCCGAGGACCTTGCGCGCGGCGGCGGCCACGGCCTGCGCCGCCGTGTGCGCGGCGCCGTGCGGCTGCCGGCCCCAGCGCAGCGCTGCCGCCTCCAGCTCGCCCTCGCCGGGCGCCGGGCCGCTGAAGGGCCGGACCGGGGCCGTGACGTGCTCCCCGGGGCCGGCGGCGGCCAGGAAGTCGGCGAGGTGCCGCAGCCGAAGGACGGCCAGCTGCCGGGCGCAGCGCGCGTAGGCCGGGTGCGGCAGGTCACGGGGGAGCGGGTCCGGGTCGGCGACGGCCACGGACAGTTCGGTCAGCGCCTCGTCGAGCCGGGCGCGGTCCGCCCGGTGGACGGCTCCGACGCCCGCCAGCGCGGCGGGGCTGACCAGCCCGAGCCCGCCGGCGGCCTCGCCGAGCGCGGCGAGCAGCTCGCCCCGCGCGGCCCCGGCGAGCCGTCCCTGCTCGGCGAGGGCCGCGCGCAGCGGGGCGAGGTCGCCGCCCCGCGCCGCCTCGAACAGGGCCTGGTGCACCAGCTGACCGGCCTCCAGCTCCTCGATCACCGCGAGGTACTTGAGCCGGGTGCGGTGGCGCCGCCAGCAGGCGCGGACCGCCCGCACCGCCTCCTCGACCCCGGTCGCGGTGAGCTCCGCCGGGAGCTGGTAGCGGTGCCGCAGGTCCTCGTCCACCGGCAGGCCCCGGTCGAGCACCTCGCGCAGGTAGCGTGCTTCGTCGAAGGACATCCCGGACGCCGCCCCGCCGCCGTCAGGCGATCTGCTCGCGGCTCAGCGCGACCCTCGCCTCGTCCACGGCCGCCGCGTCCATGCCGCCGATCCGCACGGACAGTTCGAGCCGCCGGCCCGTCTCCCGCTCGGTGGCGACCACCTCCAGCAGCCCCGAGGCGCCGAGCGAGAACTCGCAGGCGAACGGCCAGCGGGCGGGCTTGCCCGCGGGGATGTCCAGATCGCCCTCGGCGACCACGGTGTTGTGGTCGAGCTCCTCCGACTCGACGGCGCCGGCCTGCTCCATCACCTGGATCCGCACCCGGCGCTGGCCCTCGCGGACGGTGTAGAAGTCCTGGGTGACGGCCGCCGGGAGGGCGTCGTTCGCGTGGACGAGGTGGGTGACGTACTCGCGGTCCGTCTCGACGTCCAGCACCCGGATGCCGTAGCCGCGCGCCGCCACCGTGGCGACCTGGTAGGCCTGCCGGGTGAGATGGCCGGTGTCGGGCACGTCGGGGGCCTCGGAGGCGGGCAGTTCACCGCTCTTGACGATGTGCAGGGCCCGGTCGAGGGCGTAGAGCGCGGCGCCGCGCGCGACCGTCAGATCCGGGTTGTGCAGCCGGGCCTCGAAGCCGAACTCCTCGCGCAGCCGCTGCGCCACCGCGGGCATCTTGGTGGAGCCGCCGACCAGCAGCACCTCGTCGAACCGCTCGACCCCGCGCCGGCGGGCCAGGGCCAGCGTGCGCCGGGTGATCTCGACCGTGCGGTCGAGCAGGTCGCGGGTCAGCTCCTCCAGCAGTCCGCGCGTCAACTCGACCTCGGCGACCAGGCCCTGGTGCATCACCCGGACGGTGTAGCGCTCGCGGAACGACAGCGCCCGCTTGGCGTCCTCGGCGTCCCGGCGCAGCTGGGTCTCCGAGTGCTGGTCCGCCAGCGGGTCGTCCGCCTCGGGGAAGCGCTCGCGGAACGCCTCGACCAGGTGCAGCACGACGCGGTCGTCGAAGTCGCTGCCGCCGAGCTCCTTGGCCCCGTCGGTGCACACCACCTTCAGGTCGGTGCCGCGCAGGGTCAGCACGGTGGTGTCGAAGGTGCCGCCGCCCAGGTCGTAGACGAGGACCGAGCGGTCGCGCCCGCTGTCGGCGTCGGTGTCCAGCACCCCGTAGTCGAGCGCGGCGGCGATCGGCTCGGCGACCACGTCCAGCACCCGCAGCCCGGCGATCTCCCCGGCCTTGCGGGTCGCGTCGCGCTCCGCGAGCCCGAAGTACGCGGGCACGGTGATCACCACGTCCCGCACCTCCGCCCCGCCGCTGACGCGCGCGTCGTCCGCGAGCTTGCGCAGGATGCGGGCCGAGACCTCCTCCGGCGTGAACGCGCGCCCGTGGAACTCGCGCAGCACCGGCTCGCCCATGTCCCGCTTGATCAGCCGGACCACCCGCTCCGGGTCCAGCACGGCCGCGTCCTTTGCGCTCTGGCCGACGACGGTGCTGTCCGCGCTCTCGAAGTACACCACCGAGGGGGTGGTGTCGGAACCCTCCAGGTTCCGCAGCACCGTGGGCCGGCCGACGTCGTCGACGAAGGCGACGCAGGAGTAGGTGGTGCCGAGATCGATGCCGTAGACGGCCATGTGGACCCTTCCCCGTAGGAGTCGCCGAACATGCTCAGGAGCGGTGGGCGGCCTCGTCGGGGTCCCAACGGGCCACCCGGACCTCGGCCTTGCGCACCACCCGGTCCCCGGCCGCGAAACCCGCCGCGACGACCCCGCTGACCGTACGGTCCTCCTCGGGCCCCCGCGCGGCGTCCCGTCCGACCGGCCGGTGCCGGGCCGGATCGTAGGGCTCGCCCACCCGGGCCGGGTAGCGCTCGACGCCCGTACCGGCCAGGGCGTCCGCCGCCTCGTCCGCGAACGCCCGTAGCAGTGCGCCCGACTCATCGACGGTGAGCGGGGCTTCGAGCACAGCGGCCTGCCGCAGGAGCTGGTCGTGCAGCCGGATCAACGGATGGCGGACCAGGTCCAGCGCCCGCTCCACCTCACCCCGCCGCAACTGCTCCAACTCCGCGTGCAACCGGGTGATCACCGCCTCCCGCCGCTCCGCCAGCTCCTGCTCCCGCGCCATCACGGCCGCGAACTCCCGGACCAGCCCCGCGAGCTCGCCGTCCGCCTCACCCTCCACCCCGTCCACCCCGTCCACCGCGAACCCCCGTCCCCTGCGCCAAGTCCCGCGATTCTAGCGCCCCGGGGCGGTCCTGACGGGCAATGAGATCCACTCCGCCCCCGTAGCGGGCTCCAGCCGGTCGACGAGGAACCCGACGCCGCCTGTGGTCAGTTCCTCGCTGTCGATCTCGGTGAACTCGCGGTAGTCCGAGGGGAAGCCGGAGCCGATCAGGTCCCTGGCGCGCTCCGACGGCACCGTCCTCGGAGCCCGGCCGTTCGCCGGGACGTCAGGGCCTGGCGCCACGGCGAGCTGCTGAATGTCCTGCCGGATCAGTAACCACCCTCGGCGACGTCGAACCAGGGCTTGCCGGCGGCCCAGTGCTTCACCCAGCCCGCGAAGCCCGGCTCGGCCGTGGTGAACCCGAACTCCGCACCGAAAGGAGTCGCGCCTTCCCCGCTGGTGTTCCAGACGTGTCCCCGGTGCGGACCCGTGACGATGAGGTGCCAGTACATGCCGCAGCCGTCGGTTCCCAGCACGATCGATCCGTGGTCGAAGACCTGGCCGATGATCGGGTCGATCTCCTCGGAGGTCCTCGGGTCCTCCGCCCAGAACCACATCGAGGTCAGCGGGAAAGGCCGGCTCAGATCCCGCTCCGGCCGGTCTCCACCCCAGCCGCCGGGAAGCTTCGCCAGTCCCACGAGCCCGTAGTCCGGCGGTCCGGAGCACGAGCCGTCCGCTATCTCCGCGACGAACGTCCGGTACGGCTCGGGCAGGACGACGCCGTGCTCCGCCTCGAACGCGTGCACGGCCTCCCAGCCCAGCGCCGGATCGGCTCCGTCGTCGACGTCGAAGGCCGCGCGCATCGCGGCGAGGTCGCCGGGGTCGGCGTGATCCGTGTCCATGCGGCCCATGGATACCACCCGGCTCGGACAGCGGCATCAGCCACCGCACCGGCGGCGGGGAGGGCTGGTCCCGATTGCCGCACCACGCCCTCGAAAGGTCACGCCCATGCAGCGGAGTAACGGATCGTCGGATAATCGGGTGATCGCCGCAATTTCTTTCAATCAACGAAAACCCGGCAAAGGGTGGTTCTCGGGGCGACGCCGAGGGAAGGCCGGAAGGGTGCAGGAGGGAATGGATCCCGATGCCGGACGCCCGGTGACCGGGGCCTTCCCGCTGTACCCTGGCAGCCGCCGTCCAGTAGGGAGCGTCCGGGAACGTGTTCGTGAAGATCTGTGGTCTCAGCACCGCTGAGGACGTCGCCGCCGCCGTCGAGGCCGGCGCCGACGCGATCGGGTTCGTGCTCACCGAGAGTCCGCGCCGGGTGTCGCAGGAGGCGGCGCGGGAACTGGCGGCCGCGGTGCCCGAGGGCGTGTGGACCGTCGGCGTGTTCCGGGAGGAGCCGGCCGAGTACGTCAGGGAGGCCGTGCGGGCCACCGGGGTGCGGGCGGTGCAACTGCACGGCAACCACCCCGCGGCCGCCTTCGCCGAGCTGTCCGACCTGGGCCTGCCGCTGATCAGGGCCACCTCGGCAGCGGCGGCGGCCGGGGCGGACTGCGGGGACTTCGGCGAGGACCTGCTGCTGCTCGACGCGCCGGTGGCGGGGGCCGGGGAGCCGTGGGACTGGTCCGCGCTGGGCGCGAAGCCGCCGGCCGGGAAGTGGGTGCTGGCGGGCGGCCTGAGCCCGGCGAACGTCGCCGCGGCGATCACGGTCGCGCGGCCGTGGGGCGTGGACGTCTCCAGCGGCGTCGAGGTGCGGCGCGGGGTGAAGGACCCGGCGCTGATCGCGGAGTTCCTCCGGGCGGCCAAGTCCGCCTGACGAGGTCGCCCCTCGCGCTCCCCGCGCCCCGCCGGGCTCCTCGGCCTACGGTGGAAGGACCCGGCCGAAGGGAGGCGAGCCGCATGTGCCGCTGGCTGGCCTATTCCGGTTCCCCGATCCTGCTGGAGGCACTGCTCTACAAACCCGCGCACTCGCTGATCGACCAGAGCCTGCACGCCCGGATGGGGGTGGAGACGACCAACGGCGACGGATTCGGCATCGGCTGGTACCCCGCCGACCACGGTGAACCCGACCACGTCGTGGAGCCGGCGGTCTTCCGCGGCGTCGGCCCCGCCTGGAGCGACCGCAACCTGCGCGAGCTGGCGCACTGCGTGCGCTCACCGCTGTTCGTCGCCCACATCCGCGCCTCCACCGGCACGGCCGTGCAGCACACCAACTGCCACCCCTTCCGCTACGAGCGGTGGCTGTGGATGCACAACGGGTCGATCGGCGGCTTCCCGAAGCTCAAGCGCGACCTGATGCTCGGCGTGGACGCCTCCCTCTACCCGCACATCGAGGGGTCCACCGACTCCGAGCTGATGTTCTTCCTGGCGCTCACCTTCGGACTGCAGGACGACGTCCCGGGCGCCGTCGAGAGCATGGCCGGCTTCGTCGAGGCGACCGCGGCCCGACACGGCGTCGCCGACCCCTTGCAGATGACGGTGGCCGTCTCCGAGGGCACGCGGCTCTGGGCGTTCCGCTACTCCAGCGGACACGCCTCGCGATCGCTCTTCTTCAGCACCAGCGTCCACGCGCTGCGCGCCCTGCACCCGGACAACCCCGTCCTGCAACTGGCGTCCGAGGACGCCCGCATCATCGTCTCCGAGCCGCTGGGCGACCTCCCCGGGGCCTGGAACCCCGTCCCCGAGTCCTGCTACGTGCTCGTGCAGGAGGGGCGCGACGCGATCCGCACCTTCCGGCCGCGGGTCGGGGTGGTGTGATCCCCGATGTCCCAAGAGGAACCAACTCGCTGGTAGCCGCCCGCGGACGGGCCACAATGTGTGTCACCGGCGCTCAGGGGCGGCCGGCGATCCACGAGCGGGCGTGGCAGGCAGACGGGGGCGGTTCGGGTTGTTCACGGGCATGGAATCGGGCGGGCGGGGACCCGGGATGCGGCCGGTCAGGTGAACTTGTCGGTGGGGTTCGGCTGGTGGGGGCTGGACTGCTGCTCGAAAACGGCGCGTTCGCCACAGGCTCGCCGGGAACCGCCCGTGTTGAACGAGCGGTTCGAACAGCGGCAGGATCCGGCGCCATGGACGACACCTGGATGACTCTCAACTCGCTTGCGCAAGAGCTGGATTCGCAGTCGGTGATGGTCGGTGAGCAGCGCTGGCTGGTGCAGGTCGTGAAGCTTCAGGAGGAGGTCGGCGAGGTGGCCGAGGCGGCGATCGGGGTGCTCGGGGGGAACCCGCGCAAGGGGCGTTCCCATGAGTGGGACGACGTGCGGAAGGAGGTGTGCGACGTGGCGGTGACCGCGTTGGTGCTGCTGGTCCGGATGGGCGGGGACCCGCGCTGGTTCTTCGAGGAGCACGTGCGGATGCTCGCCGCCCGGGCGGAGGCCCGGGCGGTCGCGCCGTAGCGGTCGGGGCTCCTGCTCCAGACCGGCGAGGAGGACGTTCAGGGCCTCTCTGCGAAGAGGCCGCGCGGACGTACCCGGTCGGCGGCCCCGGGGCGAGGCCGCGCCCGGTGATCCAGGAGGTGGGCGTGGGGTGGGCGCGGGCCCTCAGGTGCCGAGGAACCGGTCGACCGCGGCCCGGACCCCCTCGGGGTCCGCGGCCGAGGCGAGCCGTAGGGCGGAACGGCAGGCCTCTGCGATGTCGTCGTGCGCCGCGTCGCGGACCATGCCCAGAGCGTTCATGAGCGGCGCGACGGCGTCGGCGGGCCGGCCCGAGCGGCGCAGGCCCTCCGCGTACACGAGGAAGGTCCTGGCGACTTCGCGGCCGTGCGGACCCGGGTCGGGGTAGTACAGGCGCCCGTACAGCGCCACCGCCTCCGTGGCGGCGGCCAGACCCGCACCCGGGTCGTCCGCCCGCTGCGAGGTGACCGCCAGGTTCGTGAGGGCCGAGGCGAGCGCCGCCGCGTCGCCGGCCCGGCGGTGCAGTTCGACGAGCTCCTGGTACGCGTTCAGCGCGATGTCCACGCGCCCGGCCTGCGCCGCGCACCACGCCTGACGGTCGAGCAGCCGGACGAGCTGCGCGCGCGGTTCGGGCGCACGGGCGGGCGCCGGGCCGCGCTCCTCGCCCGGGGCCGTTCGGCTCACCGTCCCGCCTCCCGGCGCGTCCCGCACCGTCGCGGCGGCCTCCGCGAGGACGCTCGCGGCCTCGGCGTACCGGCCGGACAGGCGCAGGCACTCTCCCTGGTTGATCAGGGACTCCGTCAGATGCCGGGTGAGGGCGGGGTGGACGGCACGCAACCGGCGCCACATGGCCGCCGCGCGGGCGGCGACCCGGGCGCCCTCTCCGAGGTGGCCTTCCGTCGCGAGGCAGCCGCTGAGCTCGGTGAGCGTGATGGCCCTTTCGGCGGCCTCCCGGTCGGTCCTCGTGCCCTCGGGCGAGGCCTCCAGCGCGTCGATCACCAGTGCGGCGATGCGTCCGGCCCGTAGCGCGTCGGCGTACCGCCCGCCGCTCGCGTAGGCGTGCTGCACGTGACGGAGGGAGTCGGCCAGAATGCCGCGCGCCCGCGTTCCGACCGGGGCGAGGCGGGACCAGCGCCGTTCGGCCTCGCTCAGCGCCTCGCCGAACCGGTCGGCGTCGACGAGCGAGGCGACCTGGCGGACCTGGACCTGCTCGCACACTCCGGGGTGGTCCCTGCGCAGCACCACTCCGCGGGGGCCCTCCACGAGCTGTACCGCCTCGGCCGCCGCCGCGGCGGCGGCCGCGTGCTCGCCCGCCGCACCGTGGCCGACCGAGGTGTTGAGCAAGCAGATCGCCGCCTGCGCGATCGGGTCCCGGCCCCGGTACGGCCCGTCGGCCCGCAGCCAGTGCTCGGCGGCCAGCCGCCAGCGCGCGGCGACGCCCTCCCAGCGGCCCGCCGCGACCGTCAGTTCGGCCCACCGGGTGGACAGCGCCGCCCGCTCGCCGGCCAGGGCCACGGCGGTGGCCGCGGGCAGCGCGTCGAGGAAGTCCTCCGCCCGCGCGCAGCAGTCGAGTGCCTGGTCCACCGCGCCGTCCGCGGCGAGCGCGTCCGCCTGGCCGCCGAGCGCACGGGCGTACCGCCGGGCCTGCTCCGGCGACGGCACGCGGGCCTGCGGGCGCAGCAGCGCTGCGGCGTGTTCGGCGTACGCCCTCGCGTGGCCGGTCCGCCCGGCCGCCAGCAGCGCCTCGACGAGCGCCTCGTA
Source organism: Kitasatospora sp. NPDC057500 (assembly GCF_042802195.1). Classification (NCBI taxonomy): domain Bacteria; kingdom Bacillati; phylum Actinomycetota; class Actinomycetes; order Kitasatosporales; family Streptomycetaceae; genus Kitasatospora; species Kitasatospora sp. NPDC057500. Next base: position 17,944 of record NZ_JBHVER010000089.1, read on the forward strand.
CGCCGAGGAGAGCTGGAACGGCGGCCCTCCGGTGCTCCCGCGCAACTCCACCTCCTCCCGCAGGCACTCCGCGGCCTCGGCGTGCCGGCCGAGGCGGCGCAACCGCTGGGCGTGCGCGTGGAGATGGTCGGCCAGGTGCTCCCGCCCGCCCGGCACCGCACGGTGGCGGGCGAGCGCGCGGGCGCTCTCCTCCAGTGCCTCCTCCTCCCGGCCCGCCCGGGACAGGAGGAAGGCGAGCATGGCGTGCTCGAAGGCCTCGCCGTGCGCGTCCCGCCGCACCATCCCGTGCGCGCCCCTGCGGAAGCCGGCGATCTGCAGCGCGGCCGCCGCCGGGTCCAGCGGTGCGTCGATCCGGACCTCGCGGGCCAGCACCGAGCGTCCCTCGGCGTCCGTGGTGAAGTCGTCCGCGCTCACCGCGGCCGAGGCGGCGAAGGTGTTCATGACGGCCCACTGCAGCGTCTCGGCGGAAACCATCGGCAGACCCGCGGTCCGCTCGATCTGGTCGAGCAGCGGCCCGGCGGCCCCGCCGGCCGCAGCCTGCGCCCGTGCCGCGAGCACGGCCGCCACCAGAGCCCTCATCTGGCCGTACGAGCTGTTCCTGTCGGGGCCGAACTGCGCTTCGACCAGGGCGATCTCGTGCGGGTTTCCGGTGCGGGAGGCGACGGACACGATGCGGGCGAGCAGGTCGGGCTGCTGCGCGCAGACGTCGATGAGCAGGAACTCCGCGAGACGGTCCGGCTGGACGGCGCCGAGGGTGCCGCCGCGACCGCCTCGCGGGTACAGCTCCCCGAGCCAGCGGGCGCCGTCGAGGGCGCGGTCGCCGGCCCCGGCCGACGTGCCGGTCATCGTCGTGAAGAGGTCGCACGCCTGTTCCTCGCCGGAGACGGTGACCAGGGCGAGGGCCGCGACCGCACCGCGCAGGGCCACGGCGTCGAGGCGCAGTCCGTGCCGCCGGGCCACCGCCGACCAGTAGGCCTCCTCGTGGCGCAGAAGCGTGCGCTCGACCGGTTCGTCGGGGCCCGCGGCGCGGCGGCTGATCCGCTCCAGGAGAGCGGTGAGCGCGGCGAGTTGGACGCCGAGAACCGAACCGCTCTCCCTGGCCGTGGCTTCCGGGACGGCGACGTGCGCGGCGGCCGCGGCCCAGTCGGGCCCCTCGTGGCCCGGGACGGCCGGCAGCGCGGCGGCCAGGTCGCGTACGGCCGCCTCGAACGCGGTGGCCCGCTCCTCCGGGCCCGCGAAGAGCACGGGCAGAGCCAACTCCTGTGCACCGGCGAACAGTTCACGTACGCTCGGATCGGCGTCGATGTGGCCAGCCGCCAGCGCCTCGCTCTCCCGCGTGACCAGCAGCACACGCACCGGGCAACTCGCCGCCCGCGCCTGCCCGATGAGGGCCCGCACCTCGGCGAGGTGGTTCTCCGCGTAGTCGACGGCGACCAGGACGGGCCGCCGGGTTCGGGCCACCGCGGCGAACGGCTCCCCACCCGCCGCGCTCTGGGCGGAACCGTCGCGCCGGAGCACGCCCGCCACCCATCCGCGGGCGCGTTGCTCGGCCAGGAACCGCCGCACCAGTCGGCTCTTGCCCTGCCCGCCCTGGCCCGTCAGGAGGCGCAAGGACAGCGGCTCGGTGCCCCGGCACCAGGCCGCGAGCTCCTCGATCTCCGCCGTCCTGCCGTGGAAGCCCACCGTCTCGGCCTCCGCGCGCAGCAGTGAGGCCACCGACCGGATGTCCCGGTCGGGGTACGGGGACTCCAGGACGCCGGCCAGCTCTGCCGGTTCGCACTGCGGCTCCCGGCCGATCGCGCCCCGCACGATCTCCCGGAACCGCCGGTCGGAGAGGAGGGTCGCCACGGGCGTAGCGGTGAGCCGGGCGCCCACCCGAGCGCGGCGGTCGCTGCGCACGACGCCGACGAGCAGGCCACCGCTGAACACCGCGGCGCCCGACATCCCTGCCCAGGACGCCGAGTCCTCCTCGGGCCGCGGCCCGGGCAGCGGTGTGGAGCTGGCCACCTCGTAGTGACCCGAGACGAGTCCGGTCAGCGGGCTGGCATTGCCCGCGAAGTGCTCCTGGTCGCGCACCGACCCGTACTTCTGCAGGCGGGGGAAGCCGACGGCCTCCACCGGCTGCCGCGGCAGGGCGGACACGAACCCGCCGTACCGGGTGGGGGGACCCGGCACGGTCGCGGCATCGGCGGTGACCGGAACCGAGATGAGGGCGGCGTCCCCCGCTTCGCTCCGGACCCGCCACACCACCGTGCCGTCGACGGCCTCCCCGCCGGGCGCACGCACGGTGACGCGGGGGGAGCCGCCGTCCAGGGCCTCGGGGCCGCCCCCCGGGGAGCCGCCTTCCGGACCGGGCGCTCCTGCCACGACATGGGCCGCGGTCAGGACGAGGCCCGGCCCGATCAGGTATCCCGTACCGAAGGCCGGTCGGCACCTGACCTGGACGACGCGCCGGGGGTCAGGGCCGGCAGCGCTCACTCGTCGTCGTCCCTGTCAGCGACATCCAGCGGCTCCCCGGACTCCGTACGGGCGTTGAGCCGCAGCGTGACGCGGTGCGTGCCGACGGAGGTGCGTTCCACTCCGCCGCCCGCGCTCACCACCCCGAACCGCAGGCCACCGTCCCCGCGGGCCAGTCGGCGCAGCTCCATGCCGAACTCGACGGTCACCTCCTCGACGGACAGCCTGATCGGGCTGTCGGCCGCTCGCAGTCGAGCTTCTCCCAACTGCTCGTGCAGCGCGCTCAGTGCGTCGGCCAGGTCGAGCCAGTCGCCGCTGTCCGCCCCACCCATGTTCTCCCCCTCCGTCGTCCGTCCCATTGATGCCCGCCCCCACTGCCGCCAACCGTCCGGACGCGTCACCACGAGGGCTCCGAACCATGTGCAGGCAAGTGGCCTGCAAGGCTCCGAACGGTGCTGCGCGGTCCCGTCCACCGCGCCCTCGGTCGTCGGGACGAGCGTCCGCCCCGGACGCGAAGCGGGGGCGGGCGAATTTCGGGCGACAAGGCGCCGGGTTTCCTGGACGATGACGGGTGCGGGTGCGGGTGCGGGTGCTGGTGCTGGTGCGCGGGACGGGTGTGAGGGCGGACGGGATGACGGGGACACTGCTGGAAGCGCTGGACGCCGTGGCGTGGGAAGGACTTGAGACGGGGGACCCGGGCGAGTCGGCCCGCGATGTGTCGCGGGCGCTTCGCAGGCTCGCCCTCGCGGGCGCGGCGGCGACCGGGGACGACTGCTACCCGCTGTACTCCCTCGTCACGAGGGAAGGTCGCGAGACGCCGTCCGCGACGGCGGTGGCCCTGCCGTTCGTCGTCGCGATGGCCGCCGACCCGGCCATGTCCACGGACGCACGGCTGGAGCTCATCGAGCTGCTGGTGGCCTTGCAGGCACCGGCTCTGGCGGGCCTCGACCGGACGCAGGCGCGTGCGTTGCTCGCGGATCCGCTGCCGGCGGTGCGGCGGGAGGCCCTGCCCCTGGCCGGAGGGACCGGACAGCTGCTGGAGCGGTGGCGGACGGAGACCGACCCGACGGTCCGCATCCCGCTGCTGCTCGCCCTCGGCGAGGCCGTGGCCGCGGAGGCCGGCGGGACAGGGCGCGGCGACGACGTCGACGGGGCGCGGGCGGTGCTGACGGGGCTGGCGGACGGGGACGACCCGCTGCTCCGGGTCGCGGCCGTGCACGCCTGGGCGGAATTCGATCAGGAGGCCCCCGTCCGGCAGATGGACCGGCTGATCGAGGTGTACTGCGAGGCCGCGGTGCGGCCACGGTTCGAAGAAGCCTGGTACACCCCGGGCGTCCCGGACTCCTGGACCCGCGAGGACCTCGTCCGCTCGACGGCGTGGAAGCTCGCGCACGATCCCGACGCCGGGCTCCGTTTCGCCGTCCGGCTGGCCGAGACGGCGGACCGCACCCAGGACGCCCCGCTCTGCCGGGCGGCCCTGGACGTGGCGTGGAGTCTTCTGACCGAGCGGCGTTCCGTGGAGGCTGCCCTGCTGCCGCTGGCGGGCGGGCTGTTGGCCAGTCCGGACGGAGCCGTTCGGTTCCGGGCCGCGAACATCCTCGCGGTGCTGGGCGCCCCTGCGGCCCGCTACGCGGATCGGCTCGCCGCACTGCTCGGCGACGACGCGGCCGATGAGGACCTCGACGGAACGGTCGCAGAGATCGCCCGCTGGGCGCTGACCCGGATCGGTGACCCGCGGGCCCTGCCCGGCCTGGTCGAGCAGCTCCGCGCGCAGGGGGAGGAGCAGGGCCGCGGATACGGAATCGCCGATCCCCGGCGGCCGGACATCACCGAGGTGCTGGTTCCGCTACGCGCCCATGCGGACGTCCTACTGCCCGCGATGCGGAAGGCGATCCGGGAGGGCGGGGCCCGAGGTGGTGCGACATGCGCGTTCCTCGAAGTGCTGAAGGCCTGGGGCGAGGCCGCGCTGCCGGCCCTGCCCGACCTCCTGCCGCTGCTCGCCGACACCTGTACCTCCGTCTACGTGCTCCGCATCCTGCGAGGCCTGGGACCGGACGCCGCCTCGGCCGCACCGGCCCTGAGCACCTGTGAAGTCCTGGACCACCCGGGCAACCACGCCCTGGTGGCCGACACCGCCGAGTGCATCGGCGGCGACCGCGCGGCACGGCTGCGGCGCGTCGGCGACGCCGTCATGACCGCGTCGCCACCCTGGTACGGGCCGGTGGACGTTCTGGGCGAATTCGGTGCCGACGCGGCGCCCTACGCGGCCCGGGTCCGGTTCGTGATGGAGAACAGCACGCGCGGGACACGCCTCGGCGCCGCGGTCGCGCTCTGGTCGATCACCGGCCGGACCGGACCGAGCATGCGGGTCCTCGAGGAGTTCGTCCTGCCGATCGCCGACGGCGGCGACGACTTCCGCCTCTTTCGGGAAGCACTGCGGGCGCTGATCCGCATGGGCGAGACCACCCCGGCGATCCGGGCCGCGCTGGTGACCGTCCGGCAGTCGGACCGCCGGCTCTGCACGGACGGGGGATACCCGATGATCGTCCGTGACAGGGAACTGCGTGCACTGGTCGACCAGGCCCTGGCCGCCGGGGCACCCTCCTGAACCCGACCCGTGCCGGTCGGGACCGCCGGCACGTTCGGGGGGATCCCGACGAACGAGGTGCTCTCCGGGGACCCCCTCCGGTGACACGAGGGCCGCCGCCGAGGTGCGTTGACTCGATGACCTGCCGCGTCCTGCCGACCCCGCCGTGGCTCCACGACCACGGACCGGGCGCGGGGTCTGCTGCTGACCGTTTGGCCCCTTGACCCCTTGGCCCCTTGGCCCCTTGACCGTTCGGCCGTTCGACCGGCGAAGGCGGCGAGGACGCGGCGGCCGTCCTTCAGGAGAGGCCGTCGAGTGCGGTGAGGATGTCGGCAGGCTCGGCGCGGCTGGTGTAGTCGGTGTTGACGAAGGCCCAGCGGATCAGGCCCTCTCGGTCGATGACGTAGGTCGCGGGGATGGGCAGAGTGCGGGCGTGGCCGGCGTTGTACCGGTGGAGGTCGATGCCGAGGCCCTCGTAGACGGCCGCGAGGTCGTTCGGCAGGTCGAAGGCGAGGCCGTACTGCTTGGCGGTGTGGCAGCCGATGTCGCTCAGCACGTCGAAGGCCAGCTCGTTCTTCTCCGCGAGGGACAGCGACTCGTCGGGCACCTGCGGGGAGACGGCCACCAGGCGGGCGCCGCGGTCGGTGACGGCACTGTGGTGCTGCTGAAGGGAACGCAGGGCGATGTTGCAGTAGGGGCACCAGGATCCGCGGTAGAAGGTCAGCACCACCGGACCGTCGGCGAGGAGCTCGTCCAGCGCGACGGACCGCCCGGTGGCCGAGGGCAGGGTGAAGGACGGGGCCTTGGCCCCTTCGGCCAGGGCGCTCTGTGCTTGCCCGGACGCGGCCAACTCCTGGGCCGCGCGCTGTAGGACGGCGCGGATGTCCGCAGGGATCTGCTGCTGGCGGCTGTCGAAGAATGCACGCAGCTCGGCATTGACACTCATCGGGTCTCTTCCCTCCAGAGATCTTGGAACATCCATTCCAAGATAGGGGTTGGAGCGTGCACCGCGTCAATGCCTCGGGGCGGATATCCTGGAATCATCATTCCAAGATGACTGGGAGTCGCCGTGCCGGACGTCAAGCACTTCGACCCGGACGCGGCCCTGGACGCCGTGGTGCGGCTGTTCTGGCGTCAGGGCGTGGCCACCACGGGCATCCAGGACATCGTGAACGCGACCGGGCTCAACCGCTCCAGCCTGTACGCGACGTTCGGCGGCAAGCAGGAGCTGTACCGCGCCGCCCTCGAACGCTACGTCGACAGCCGCTCGCGGCCCGCCCTCGGCAGGCTCGAAGAGGACGGCCGGGGACTGCCGGCCATCGCGGAGTTCTTCACCGGACTGATCGAGACCCGCTGCACCGGCGAGTACGCCCAGTGGGGCTGCATGGTCTCCAACGCCCACGCGGGCACCGAGAACAGCGACCCCCAGGTCCGAGCCATCCTCGACCGGCAGCACCAGCGCCTGCGCGACGCCCTCCACACCGCTCTCGCCTCCGCCCGGCGACAGCACCAGCTCGCCGACGGAACCGACCTGGACGCCGCGGCCGACCTCCTCGCCCTCCTGGCACACGGCGTCAACCTGCGCTCCCGCGCCGGGGCCGATGCGCAGCAACTGCGCACGACGCTCGCGGCCGGCATCGCCGCGGTGACCGGCACGGCCCGGGCCTGACGCCCGCGAGCGGGCCGGCCATCGATGTGTTCGGCGAGGCGGGCGAGGCTGGCGAGTCGGGCCCGCATGGTGCGGGCTGTCCGATGAACTTCCCGTAAGCCAGTACCGGAGTGCATCCGCAGCCGCACCGAACCCGCCGGCGCCGGGGGGCCCGCGTTCCGGGCCCGCCCGGGCGACGAGTTCGAGGGACCGGCGAAATCGGCGACTCAGAGAGTGGTTCGCAGGGCGGCTGCGGCGGTTACGGGGTCGTCGAGTCGGTGGAACTCGTGCTTGATCTTCTCGGTTTCGGAAGAGGACCACAGCGCTTCGTCGTATCCCTGGCTCAGGGGAATCGCCGGGAAGGCTCTCTCAGCCCCAGTTCTGCAGCTGCTGGAGCAGGTCGGCATCGCCCTCCACCCGCAGCGAGCCGGCCGGGATGCGCATGTACATGAGCAGGGCTATCTCGCTCGCCGTGCCGTAGACGGCGGCGGTGGGCTTGCTCTCGGCGGCCTCCGCCGCGGTGAGGCGGGTGAAGCGGGAACCGGCGGCGTCCACCGTCTGGCGCCAGGAGCCGGCCTCGGCTGCGTGGTAGTCCATGGTGGCGGGCTCGCCCGGCCACGGGACCGTGACGGTGCAGACGGTGGCGAGGAACTCGTCGATGGCGTCGACCGCCTCGGTCGTCGGCAACTCCTGCGGGTTGCCGGAGGCCAGCTGGGCGTCGTAGGTGTGGATCAGTGACTCCGGGACGCGGCGGCGGGCGGCGGCGGCCACTGTGTGCGGCGAGGCGAGCGGCTCCCACCAGGCCCAGCAGCCCCGGTCCGGGCCGGCCTCGCGCAGTGCAGTGAGCAACTGCTCCGTCGAGTCGGCCAGCCAGGTCGTGAGGGCCTCGCGCTCCCTGGGTGCCGGCAGCCCGTCCTTGCTCGGCCGCTCGTCGCCCGGCGCGGTGTTCCGCACGATGTGGGCCCAGAAGCGGTCCCCCTCACTGAGGTGGTTCGCCAGGTCGTACAGCGTCCAGCCCGGGCAGGACGGGACGTCGGCGTCGAGGTCGGGGGCCGCTGCGACGGTGTCGCGGAACGCAGCGGACCGCTCGTCAATCATCCGCAGCAGGGTGGGGAAGTGGAGATGCTCAGTCACGCAGACCTTGTATCACCCGAACCGGAACTCGCGCACTGGATTTTAGGCCCCCGAATGAGATGTCCTCTGGAACGCTGCCCTGCGCCAACGCGCCCACAACCGACTCGTCGGAGGAACCGGGGATTTCGGCAGGATGTCGGGCATGGATCAGGTGTTCGCAGTTCACTCCGTGGCAACTCCTGGAGCGGATGGGGGTGGACCCCACCACGCTCGCCGAACGGACCCAGGAGGAGTTCCACGGGGATTTCGGCGACATCCTCTACGACGACGCCTACGTGGTCACCGCCGGCCCGTCACTCATTCGAGTGCTTCGCCTCTTTGTCTCATTGTCCGGGCCACCTCCAGGCGTGGAGAATGTCCGGCATGATCCGAGCAAAAGCATCCCGGTTCCTCGCCTTCGCGGCCTCAAGTTCCCTGCTTCTGCTGGGTGTTCATTCTGCTCCCGCATCGGCTCAGGTCGTCTGTGACGAGGGCTTCTCGGTCCACGGGGCCATCTGGACCGAATACACGCAGACGCCGGGCGTACAGGCGTCCCTGGGCTGTCCGAAGTCCGACGAAATCCCGCTCCCCAAGGACGGGGGCGCCCGCCAGGTCTTCGAGCACGGCTCGATCTACTGGAGCCCCAACAGCGGGGCCCACGCGATCTGGGGCCTCATCGGCGACAAGTGGGGACAGCTCGGCTGGGAAGGAGGCAGTCTCGGATACCCCACCAGCGACGAGATCCGGCTCCCCGACGGCAAGGGCGTACGCCAGGTCTTCCAGGGCGGCTCGGTCTACTGGTCCCCCGACACCGGTGCACACCCTGTCTGGGGTCGCATCGGCGAACGCTGGGGAACGGCCCAGTGGGAGGCCGGTCGCTACGGCTACCCGATCAGCGACGAAGTCCAGGTTCCGGGCGTCGAGGGCGTCAGCCAGATGTTCGAGCACGGCCCCATCGCATGGTCCCCCGAGGAGACTCCCAACCCGCAGTACGCACAGGCACGCGACCTCTACCTCACCCCCAACGGCAGTACGCGTGACGGGGGTCGGCAAGAGGCCGCGCACCTGCTGCCCTTGGGAGGGGACCGGGGGATCGTCGTCGTACGCGGCTACATCGCCACCGACAACAACCCGGTGAACGACATCATCGGCAACAACCGCCAGTGGAGCACCAACCCGGCCGCCGAATCCAAGGTGACCGTCGCGTGGGACACCGAAACGGGCCGCGTCGGCGTCTACGTCGAACACTCCTGCGTCCATGACCCCAGCTCCACGCTGAACGGATGCCGTGACGCCAAGCCCCTCGTCCGCACCTCGCACGCCGAAGTCGTCCAGGACGACCCGATCCCCCAGAACGAATACTGGGTCGAGCCCACCACCGGCGGGGGAATCAAGGTGTCGATCTCGGCGGTCAACTCCTTTGCGGATATCCCGGGCTACCAGTTCGGAGACCTCGGCCGCATCAACGCGACCTGGTACCTGACACCGCACGGGTACGACGACAGGAACAAGTCCTTCACCGGCTTCGACATCACGACGACGAAGGACAAGTTCCCGTCGTGGGAAGTCCTGCGCTACCCCAGTCGCCTCGACAACGCCAGTGCCCCGCAGGTCAAATGGCAGGGCGCGGTCTGGCAGACCCACGTCAGCGACCTGTCAGCTCCCCAGCACACCTGCACCCGGAACGACCCGGATTCCCAGAACGCCACCATGGCGTGCACCGGCTGAACCTGTGGCGGCACGACGAAGCCCCTCATTGCTCTCTGGGCCGGCGGGGGCGTTCGTCATCGAGGTCCACTGATTGCCCCTGACGTGTAGCTCGGAAGCGGCCGCAGTTTCATCAGGGGCACTACTGCGGCCGATCCGCACGGCGTGGGAGGGCGGCGTGAGCGGCAGCCGGGGCGGGGTCGACGCGGGCGGTGCGGCCTGCACGGGCTGGCCCCCGCGCCTGCGGGGAGGACGGGCGCCCGGCCCCCGCGCGGGGCGGGGCCGGGCACCGGTACTGGCGTCAGGTGCGGCTCAGACGCCGCTCAGGAGCGGCGGTCCCTGCGGCGGGCGCGGCGGAGGGCGGCGGCTCCGGCCCCCAGTGAGAGCGCCCCGGCGAGCAGGAGCGCCGGCGTCATGCTTCCGGTGTCGGCGAGTTGGTCGCCTCCGCCGCCGGGTCGCGGGGTGGGTGCGGGGTGGTGGCTCGGGCCTCCGGTGGGGGAGGGGGCGCCGGTGCCGCCGTGGCTCGCGGTGTGGGTGGGGCTGGGAGTGGACGTGGCGGTCGGGGACGGCGAGGGCGAGGGGCTGGTGGTGGCGGTCGGGGACGGCGTGGGGGAGGGGCTGGTGGTGGCGGTCGGCGAGGGGGAGGGAGTGGCGCAGGCGTGCTCCTCGATGCGGACCTCGCCGTCGCCGCTGCGCGCTCCGGTGGTGAAGGCCGCACCGGCGGGACCGAGGCTGGAGCCTCCGCCGCCCCCGCCGGCGTCGAGCGTGCTGCCCGTGGAGGAGCCGCCGGCTCCGCCGCCGTGGGCCCCGCCGCCGCCTCCACCGCCGGTTCCCATGTGGATGTCGCCGACGTTGACGGCCGCGTCGCCGCCGTGGACGCCGGTGGCGGCGCCGCCCGGGGAGCCGTCGTGGTCGGAGGCGGTGGTGGCGGTTCCGCCGGCGCCGCCCGCGCCGCCGTGGCCGCCGGACTTGCCGCCCTTGCCGGCCTGGGTCGCCCCGGTGTCCGCGCCGTCGGTCCCGTCCTGTCCGCCGTCACCGCCGTGTCCGGTCCCGTTGTCGCTGAAGCTGCCGGCGCCTCCGCCTCCGCCTCCGGCGATGACCAGGGGGGTGCCGGCGGCCGTCACGGTGGTGGCACCGCCGCCCCCGGCGCCGATGGCGCCATTGCCGGGACGGTGCTCGGCGGTCGCGGACCCTCCTTGCCCGCCACCGCCGTAGCCGCCGTAGGCCAGGCTGCCGGGAACCGAGAGGTCGCCGCCGCTCCCCGCCTGGCCCACGTCGACGGTGAGGACGTCACCGGCGTGGACCTGGAGCGTCGCCCGGACCTCGCCGCCCTTACCGCCGGGCGAGCCGTAGACGGCGCTTCCGCCCGCGGCTCCGAACGCGTCCACCGCGATCTCGCAGACGCCTGCGGGAACGACGTACTGTTCGGGCGCGCCGGTGTAGGTGAAGGTGCGGGTCCCCGCGGCGGCCGCGGTGTACTGGGGAGAGCCGACGAGCAGAGCCGCCAGTGCGGCGGAGGTCACGAGGCCGGCCTGTGCATAGTGAGTGTTTCTCATACAAACCGTTTAGGTGATTCGGGGTTTCCGTCACGGGCACCACGCGGTGGCGTCCGGGTGAACCACGGAGCCGGTGCCCGCGGGCACCGGCCCTGCGGTCAGCCGGCCGTCCGCACGCGGGCCGGCCGGGCGCCGGCCCCGGCGAGGGCGGCGTCGAGTCCGGTCAGCTCGGCGAAGCGGCGCAGTCCCGCCTTTCGGAGGGCGGGCCGAGGTCGGCTCCCGAGCTCGCAGGGAGGACCTGTTCGCCGACCGCCGGCGTACGGATCAGCTTGTCGGCGGAGGCTTGCAGCTAGCTCGGGCGAGCCCGGCCGCTTCCCCCACCCGATCCTGATCGACCGGCCCCCGGCCGGTAGCGGGACTCGGTGGCCGAGGCGCTGCGAGAGGTGCAGGGCACTGGCACCAGCGTGCCGGACCGGTCTGTTGGCCCACGCTGTCTGCCGTCGGGCGGAGACCTACGACGGACTGCTGATCGGGTACCCGACCCGAGAGATGAACGACGCGATAGGGGTCGGAGCCACCGGTTCCGCCCCTGCGGGTGGAGAAGGCGACCGGCCGAGCCGGGATCCGGGGCCGGCCCTGGCGTCGGTGACCAGCCCGGTCCGGGACGAGCGGCCCTCCTGCCGGGGGCCGGTGTCGAACGACAAGGGCCGGGCCCTTCCGATCCACGCCTGTCAGGGGCACGGACCAGCGGGCCCGGGCCCTTCCGGTCAGAAGCGTCCGCAGGCACCGCCCCTGGGGCCCGCGAGGTACCAGTTGAAGACCTTCCTGGTCTTCGGGCCGTAGAGGCCGTCGGCAGGTGTGATGCCGTGTTCACGCTGCAGGTGGGCGACGGACGCCTTGGTGTTGTCACCGTAGATGCCGTCGATGCTGCCGGGGCTCTTCGTGCTGCAGAGGTCAAGGGACTCCTGGAGCGCCTTGACCGCGGAACCGCTGTTGCCCGGACCCAGCTGGCAGTCCAGGGAGCCGTTGGACGCTGCGGCCACGGGCCCCGAGAAGTCCTGGTACCACTTCGTCACGGTCTTGGCGCAGATCGGAGTGGCGGCGTGGGCCGGCGCGGCCGTCATGGTCACGAGACCGGATGCGAGAAGGGCGGATCCGAGCCCAGCGGCAGCCCAGCGTCGGACAGCGATGGTGATGGACATGGGGTGTACCTCCCCGAGGATCGCACTTTCGTTGACAAGACGATCCTTCTGGGGGAGTACCGCCCTCAGTAGCCCGGTTTCGGACGTTCCCCGGCCAAGGGCACGAGCACGCCCGGCCGGTCCGGTGGCCCTCCTGCGACTCGGCGGGCGCGGGCCG
>NZ_JBHVER010000090.1:0-30304 GCF_042802195.1 Kitasatospora sp. NPDC057500
CGCCGGAGCCGCCCCTGGTGCCGCTGTCGGGCCCCTACTTGCCGACGGGCGCCGCCTTCGCGGGCGGCTGCCCCTTGCTGTTCTTGGTGCCCTTGCTGCCCTTGCTGCCCGGCGCGACGATCTGCACGGTGGCACCCTTGACGCAGTTCGTCGTCCCCCGGAACGGCCTGGTCGGGGGCTCGTTGACGAAGACGCACCGCCCGATCGCCGTCGGCCCGAGCGGGGTGGAGGCGTCGTACGACACCCGGACCCGGACGGTGGTCGTCGAGTTGGCGCGGAGGCTGGAGTCCCGGCCCTGCAGGTAGACCCCGGGCAAGTCGCCGGGAATGCCGTCGGAGACCTTCTTCAGCGTGGTCCAGGTGCCGTTCGGCCTGCGGACCTGGACGGTGGCGTGCGGGTCGACGAACAGGGCATTGGCGAGGTTGACGTAGTTCGAGGGCGTGGGGTTCTTCAGCACGGCGTCGAACTCGATCGGCGCGCCACCCGCGACCGCGGTGGACGGGACGCGGGACAGCGAGGGCGCAATGCTCTGAACCTTGATCGTCTTGGTCACCTCGTCCATCCGCACCCACGAACCGGGGGCGGCCACGGCGGACCGCAGGTCGATCGACTGGGTCCAGCCGTTGCTCGCACCGTTGTGCGGCCGACCCATCGGAGCGCCGATCCGCAACTGGACCGTCACGCTGCCGCGCGCCGGAATGTTCACGTCCACGGGCAGGTAGGCCGAGTGGATCACCTTGCCGTCGTGGACACCGCTGTCCAGCGGAATGGGCCTCCACTTACCGGTCTTCCGGTCACGAACCTCCATGGCGATCCCGTATGCCGGCGTGCCCAGGTCACTGGTGGTGCTCAGGGCGAGGCCGAAGGAGGTCGCCCTGGAACCGGTGTTGGTGATGGTCTCGGTGAACTCGACCGGCTGCCCGGCGCCTCCGACCGCGGCCGGGGCGTTGACCCTGAGCTTCGCCGAGCGCACCGAGTCGCTCGCGGAGGCGGCGGGCGCCGACAGCAGGACGGTACCGCCCGCCAGGACGGTCGCGAGGACGGCGGCGGCGCCGGTCCGGGCGGCCGTGCCGCGCACGCTGCGAGGACGGCCGGAAACAATGGTTCGCACAGGAACTTCCCCCCTGGTCTGCTGCACCGTCAGGTGTCAGCACATGATGATTCGCATGGAGATCACACCGGCCCGTAAACCCCTCCCGGAGCCCGTGCACTCAAGGCGCTCCCGCACCTTGCAGACAGTCAGACATGCGACGGGGCGGAGTGGTTGCACACCAACCAAGAATTTCTTTCCGACCCCCCGGTGTGCCACTCCGCCCCCCGCGCGGACGGCAACGGGCCCCGACCGCCGAGCGGTCGGGGCCCGTGTCGCGGGGACCGTCAGGACGCGTACTCGCGCAGGAGGTTGATCATGTTGCGGATCTTCTCTATGGCGTTCTCGGGCAGCGGGTCCGGATTGAAGTGCAGCAGGTCGTTGCGGATCTTCCGGATCTCGTCCAGCCTCTCGCCGAACACCTTCCGGTCCAACGGCCATCCCAACTGGCTCCACGCGGCCGGGTTGCCCAGCACCTGCTGGTAGTGGCCCATCGACAGGCTGTCGAACGAGGCGATGGTCCCCTGCCCGCTCCCGGCGCAGAGCTGCTGGACGTAGGACAGTTCGAAGCCGGTGGCGATGATCTTCCGCAAGCGCTGGTCCAGCTCGCCGACGAGGAGGAACGGGCTCGCCAGCGAGCCGTAGGCCGTGGCGACATCGCTGGCCGTCACGATGCCGACGATCGCCTGCTTCTGGTCCCGGACGAGTACGAACTGGAACTTGACCAGATCGGGCAGCACATCGATCAGATCGTGATCGTAGGAGACCGCGTGTGCGGAGACGATGGCGTCGGAGAAGGTCGCCTCCGGATTGGCGTTCCGGGCCCGGGCGATCGACTCCCAGGTCACCGCACCCCGCAGGTTCCGCCCGCTGATCACCGGGAGCTGCGAGTAGTCGTTGATGGCCATCTTGGTGATGGCCTCCTGGTAGGTGGCGTCGGGAAGCACGCTCAGGATCGCCGGGACGGCCGGCAGCAGGTTGCCCACGGTCAGCCCCGCCTCGGGCTCGTCGTCATCGTCGTCGTCGAGCGGGACGCTCACCGGCGCCGCCCCGAGCGCCGGGGCGGCCGGCGGGACCTCCGCGTCCGCCGTGTCGTCCTCCTCGTGGGCCAGGCCGACCAGGTGCACGACGGAGTCGAAGTGCACCTTGTCGAAGCTCGGCTCGGTGACGAGGCCGTGGTTGGCCAGCTCCGCGTCGATCTGGCTGGTGACCAGGTAGCCGCGCCGCTGCGCGTTCCACCAGCCGACGAGTTCCCGGACGGTCACCGACATGGGCCGCCCGTTGTCCGCGTGCTCGCGGGCCTGCTTGAGCCGCTCGTGGCGTTCGGTGGCCGTGACGTCCTCCGCGCCGTCGAGCGGTTCCGCCGTCTCCTTGGCGATCTCGTCCAGGAACTCCTGGCGCACGGTGTCCAGCGTCCGGCCGTCGTCGAGCGTCCAAGCCGTCCAACCGTCGAACGACCCCCGGCCGACGGCCGCGATCGCCGCCGTCGAGGGGGACCGGAAGAGCTGACCGTCCGTCAGCCTCAGCTTCCCGCCCTCCTCGACGACGGCGTGGTGCGTCTCGTCCTTGCGCGGACGCTGGAAGGTGAGCCGCGCCCCCGGCTCGATGTGTCCGGCCGCGACGAGGTCACCGACCGTGACCCGCCGGCCCTCGAAGGAATACGACTCCCGCCCCATCTGCCCCACCCCTTGTTCTCCCCTGCCCGCATCCTCGGCCACGCGGCCCCCGGCCGTGCAGCCGCCGCACCCCTCGGTGCCGGACGACGCGGCCCATCATGGCGTACGGGATCGGCGCCGATCCAGGAGATTCCGCGAGCGGAACGGGTGCGCGCCCGGACGATGACGGCCTCACCACCGCGAGCCAAGGCCACGCCGGGCGCGCTGCAACCTTTGACGCGATCACCACAATTTCGAAATATATTATTAGCTGTATTTTTCGCAAGACCTTTTTCAGTCACCCATCGCCCCTTGGGGGGCCGGGTGGCAGGATACTCATGAATCATGCTTCAATACGGCTATAGCGGCGGCCGGGAGATTTCGATGATCGTAGCAGTGGTAACGGCATGCTCCAGTGTAGCGATTGCTGCCATGGCTTATTGGATAAACCATCATGGGGAATTGAGCAGATCCCTAAAAAGGGCTCGGATTGAATGGGTAAGCAGTCAGCTGAAGTATCTCTACGGGCCGCTCCTAATTCTCGCCGAGACTAACGAAAAAGCATGGAGCGAGTACCGCAGAAAATACATCTCGCCCGATAGCAGGGGCCTGGACGGTAACCCGCATCCCACGCCGGAAGCGGTGCGCTGGAAGATCTGGGTTGAATCGGTCTTCGCCCCAACGGCCGACAAGATGCGTGAAATCATCACCGCCCGGGGAGACCTGATCATCGGCGGAGAAATGCCGCAGGTGATCCTGGACTTTTGTGCACATGCAGCGACCTACGACGCACTACTGGCTGACTGGGAAGGCGCCGATCGAGGCAAATCGACTCTGATTCGCCATCCCGGAAGCTCGCTCCTTTCGTATATTCGAGAGTCGTACAGTTCACTCAAGGAAGAACAGGCGATCTTACTCATGGCGGCACGGTAGGCCAGCCATGACTCATTGAAGGGAAACTAAAATCAAGGTATTTCTGAGCTGGTCCGGAGAGCGGTCAAAGAAAACGGCGGAGGCTCTATGGTCATGGCTGCCGGACGTCCTCCAGAACATCGACCCATGGCTCTCAAGTCTGGATATTTCTGCAGGAAGCAGAGGGGTCCGGGAGATTACAGACGAGCTTTCTGAAACAAATTTCGGAATCATCTGTACGACTCCGGAGAACCAGTCCTCTACCTGGGTGAACTTCGAGGCCGGAGCTCTTTCCAAGCAAGTTGACGGGGGCAGCGTTGTTCCATTTCTCATCGATATGAAAGTCGCTGACCTGATCAGCCCCCTCAGCCAGTTCCAAGCTGTCATCGGGGACAGTAAAGCCGATGTTCAGAAGCTTCTTTTCGACATCAATGACGCCTCGGGTGACAAAATTCCGCGCGAAAGGCTGGAGCGCGCTTTTCTGAGATGTTGGCCAGAATTCGAGGAAAAAATGAGGAGCATCAACACCCTACCGTCCAGGGACGGCCGCTCAGGCGAATTGGAGCGATCAGAGGCTGACATGACGGAGGAGATCCTCCTCATCGCCCGCCAACTCGATCACCGCATGACAGAGATCGAGAGATACGCGCTCCGGGCGGAAGGGGCCTCCAGGCGGCCATCTCGGGAAATTCGCCGAATCAGCGAGGAGCGGTTTATTTCATCCTCGTTCACAAAAATCGGCTGGGAGGCCGTCCGCTCCTCGTGGGTGGACGAAAGCGTCGTCATCGTCGCACACAGTTTAAGTGATTCAGAGCGGAAACTTTCCCGCGACTTCGTCGAGAGGATCGCCAAGTCCCTGGCTCGGGAGGTAGTCGTGCTGGGGGAATCCGGGGAGGTGATCGCCCGTAGCAACCTCCCTTGATCCCCCCAGCATATTCCTAGCGTTCGAACGAAACCTTGAACGGCGCCGGCATCTTCTCATTCTTCCTTAAACGTCGAAGAACCAAATCCCCCACCTTCTCCGGCTCCACCCAGGCGTTCCATGCCTTGATATAGATTGCCACCTGATCCCGCATGTCCAGCCTGCGCCTTGCCGCCCGCTTCTGTGCTTCCTTCGGAACTTCTCGCAAAGCGAGTCGCGCGTCGCCGGGATCCAGGCTCGCACCTGACTTGAGACCCGATACCCATTCCTCGGTGTCGGCGGCAGGGGCCACCTCAGTTGTCACAAAGTACCCGACAGCTGCCGCCGTCTGGCTCGCAAAGAGGTGCTTTGCCAGCTCGCGACCAACAGTCACCGCATCCCTATATCCATCCTTGTCTGCATAGTATTCAGCCAGGATCTGGTCGTTCGACACCCGGGCGCGGACACCGGTCCAGGGTTCGTTCGGCATCGTCTTAAAGAGAATCACATGACGAATGGTTGAGGCAAACAGAGAAAGATACTTCTCGCCGGTTGATGAAAGCGCGTCCGCTGCACTCCGACGCTTTCCCGTATCGATAACCGGGAAAACTTCCGTCGGCAGCCCGTCGAAAACAAACATCCGCGCGGGGGCGTTAGCCTCAATAATTGCCCGAAGTCGGTGCTGGCCGTCAAGAAGTGCGCCAGCCTTGTCGAAGGCGATCCCCTGGTGAGTTAACTTCCATTCACCGCGAAGGATAGCCTCCGCCAATGCTCGTACCTGCCCCTTGTCCAGGCGTCGATTGACCGAAGCCCTGGACAGGAAGGATTCGGCAATTTCAGGGGTTACCTTGACGATCCGAGAGACGGGGTCTTCTTCAGACATCTCGGGGTCAAATGATTCTTCCGGCCCCTCTGGATCTTCAACAGCGATAGTCATCTTCCTATCGTAAGATCGCTAGAATCAAGCCACTCTCCCTTTGCTCGCAATTGATCACTTCTGATCAATAAAGTTTCATCCAAACACGTTCGACGGCGTACTGGGACCGCTTGTGCTCCCGGAGCTGTCGAGGTCATCAGTGCTCGGGGGCGGGTGGGAGGGTGAGGGTGGCGAGGGCGCCGCCGGCGGGGTGGTTGGTGAAGGTGAGGGTGGCGCCGATGACGCGGGTGTGGCCCTGGGCGATGGTGAGGCCGAGGCCGTGGCCCCTGCCGCGTTCGCGGACGCTGGTGCGGAAGCGCTGGGGGCCGTCGCGCAGGAGTTCCTCGGGGAAGCCGGGACCGTGGTCGCGGACGGTGATCCGGTGGCCGTCGACGCGCAGGTGGATGCTGCCGCCGCCGTGGCGGTCGGCGTTGAGGAGGAGGTTGCCGAGGATGCGGTCCAGCCGGCGCAGGTCGGTGCGGACGGAGGCGTCGGCCGCCACCTCGACGGCCACGTCCAGGCCGGTGAGCGTGACCGTGCGCCGCACCGCCCGTTCCAGCGGCACCGCCGAGAGGTCGGGCAGCTCGGCGTCGGCGTCCAATCGGGAGACCTCCAGGAGGTCCTCGACCAGCGCGCGCAGCGCCTGCACCCGGTTCTGCACCAGCTGGGTGGGCCGGCCCGGGGGCAGCAGTTCGGCGGCGGTGACCAGCCCGGTCAGCGGGGTGCGCAGCTCATGGGCGACGTCGGCGGTGAACCGCTGCTCGTCCTCCAGCCGCCGGTGCAGCTCCCGGGACATCAGGTCGACCGCCGCCGCGAGGTCGGCGACCTCGTCCCGGCCGTCGACGAGTTCGCCGATCCGGGTGTCGGTGCGCCCGGAGGCGATGCCGCGGGCCGCCGTCGCAGCCGTCCGCAGCCGCCGGCTGATCCGGTCCGCGACCAGCACCCCGACCAGCACGGTGGTGAAGACCGAGGCGGTGACGGTGATCAGGATGATCCGGTCCAGGTCGGCGATCGACTGCCGGTCCTGGGCGAAATCGAGCCGGACGGAGAGCACCCCGCCGTGGACGGCGCCCGCCGCCCACATCGACTCGCCCTCGGGCCCCTCGGCGAGCAGCGACCCGCGCCGTCCCCCGGCCGCGAGGACGCGCAGCCGCTCGGGCAGCGCCGGGTCGTTCAGCGCGGCGCGGCGGCCGCCGGTCGCGACGTCCTCGTTGCGCTGGTAGGCGCCGAGCGCCGCGTCCAGCGCGGTGAGCGCGGAGTCGCGCGCCTGGTCGACGTGCTGGCGGACCATCGCCTGGTGGACGAGCAGCCCGACCGCCACCGCGACCAGGACGGAGATGGCGGCGACGGCGGTGGCGATCTGGCGGCGCAGCGTCATTCGGAGCGCCGCAGCTTGTAGCCGAAGCCGCGGACGGTCTCGATCCGCCCGCCGCCGATCTTGGCGCGCAGCCGCTGCACGTGGACGTCGACCACCCGGGTGTCGGCGCCCCACTCGTAGTCCCAGACCCGTTCCAGCAGGACGGCGCGCTCCAGCACGATGCCGGGCGCGGCGGTGAACTCCAGGAGGAGGCGCAGTTCGGTGGGGGTGAGCGGGACGAGCCGGCCCCGCACCCGGACCTCCATGGAGTCGGTGTCCACCTCCAGGCCGTCGAAGCTGCGGACGGGTGTGCGGGGTTCGGGCACCGGGTCGGGCGCGGGCGCGGGGTCGGGCGCGGGGTCGGGCGCGGGCACCGGGTCGGGAGCGGGCGCGGCGGCCGGGACGACGCGGATGCGGCGCAGCACGGTGCGGATCCGGGCCACCAGCACCGCGCTCTCGAACGGCTTGACGACGTAGTCGTCCGCGCCCGCCTCCAGCCCCGACACCACGTCGACCGGGTCGGTGCGCGCCGACATCATCAGGATCGGCAGCTGGCTCTCCTCCCGGATCCGCCGGCAGAGCCCGACCCCGTCGAGCAGCGGGAGCATGACGTCGAGCAGTACCAGGTCGGGCCGCACGGCGTGGAACATCTCCAGCCCCTCCAGCCCGTCGGCGGCCGTGGAGACCGGGAAGCCGTAGCGTTCCAGGGCCATCCGGGTCGCCTCCCGGATCACCTCGTCGTCCTCGACGATGAGGATGCGGGGGTGGCTGGGTGCCGTGTGGTTCATGGCGTGGCCTCCGGGCGGACGAACGGCGTCGCGGTGGGCATCAACGGGCGGACCGGCTGCGACTCCTTGGGCACGGCCGGGGCGGGGGCGACGGGCCGGCGGAGGGTGGGCACGGCGGGCAGCGGGACGGGCGACGCGCCGACGCCGCCGTCGGTCCCGGGCGGGCGGGTGGCACCGATCGGCTTCTCGGCGACGGACGGCGTCGGCTCGGGCTCCGTGGTCGGCCCGATGCCCTGGACCTTCTGGTCGGTCAGGACGAGCCGGGCGCCGTCCCACTGGTAGAGGCGGCTGGTGCGGGACCAGCTGGTGGGGGACTCGTACAGCCACAGCTCGGTGCCGATCGTCTCGGCGCCGAACCGTTTCAGCAGCTGCACCCTCAGGACGGGCAGCAGCCGGTCGCCGGACGCGGTGTAGACGTGCAGCACGTCGATGTCGGCGAGGCCGACCACGACCAGCAGCTCGGGCCGGCCGTCGCCGGTGAGGTCGCGGTACTCGGCGTCGCGGACCTCGCAGCCCGCGCAGGGTTCGAGGGCCCGCCGCTCCTCCTGGCTCACGCCGGGGTCCTTGGTCAGCAGGGTGCGGACGTCGACGGCGGCGACGTCCTGCCCGGTGACGGCCAGGTCCGGGACCGGCTGCGGCGACGGCTCCGGGGTGCGGGCCGCCACGGGATCGGGCGGCGGGGCGGTGGCCTGGCCCGGCCAGAGCGGAATGCTGGCGGGCGAGGGTGTGACGGGCGCGGCCGTGCCGTGGTCGCGCAGCTCGCCGGGGACGGCGCAGCCGGCCGCGAGGGCGAGGGGCGCGGCGGCGAGCAGGGCCAGGAGGACGGCGGCCGGACGGCCCGGGGTGCGGCGGGTGGCGGTGGTGCTCATCCTCCGGTGGCCTCCTGGTCTGCGGCGATGTGCTCGTTCGTATCCGGTGGTAGGTCGTCCGGACGGCACCCGTCGGTTCCCCGGCGGGTGCCGTCCGGCAGAGTAGCCGCAGCCCGGTCAGCCGGCGGAGGCGGCCGGGCCGGCGGGACCGGAAGGACCGGAAGGACCGGCCAGGTCCGCCAGGACGATGATGTTGTCCGTCCAGTGCCCGTCCGCCCCGATCCGGCCGCCGCAGGTGATCAGCCGCAGCTCGGGCGCCGCCGTGTCGCCGTACACGGTGTCGGTGGGGAACTCGTCCTTGGCGGCCTGGACCAGCTCGCGGACCCGGAAGTCCACCGTGCCGCCGTCCTCCCGCCGCACCTGGATCAGGTCACCCGGCCGCAGCTTCGGCAGTCCCCGGAAGACCGCCGGGCCGCGCGCCGTGTCGTAGTGACCGATCAGGACGGCGGGTCCGGTCTCACCCGGCGTCGGGCCGTTGCGGTACCAGCCGACCTCGTCGGCCCGGTCGGCGGCCGGCACCTCGACGGTGCCGTCGGCGTTCAGCCCGAGGCCGGTCACCGGGGCGTCGACGCCGGCCGCCGGCACCAGCAGGCGGGTCGGCGGCGAGGCCGCGAACGGGCGCGGCGCAGCGGTTCCCCCGACGGCTCCCCCGACGGCTCCCCCACCGGTGGCGCTGCCGGTGGCGGCAGGCGTGGTGTCCCCCGCGCCTCCCGCCGCCGTTGCGGCCCCCGCGCCCTGACGGGCCGAGGTCTCCACCCGGACCACCGGGGGCTCCCGCTGGTCCGAGAGCGCCACGGTCGTGCCGAGCACCAGGCAGAGCAGCCCGGCCGCCCCGAAGACGCTCCGGTTCAGCCCGCCCGGCCGCGGCCCGCCGTGCCGGGCGCGCCGGGCACGGTGCCCGTGGCGACGCCCGCCCCGGTGGCCGTCGTCAGCCGCGCGCACCGGAGCGGCGGCGCAGCACGGCGAAGCCGAGCGCACCGGCGCCGACGGCGGCGACCGCACCGCCGGCGGCCAGCTTGAAGCCCGACGAGTCGCCCGCGGTGGACCCGTCGCCGGCCTGGGCGGCGCCCTTGGGCACCTCACGGACCTGCGGCTTGGCGTCGGACGGGGCGACCGGCTGGGCCTCCTTGCCGGTGACGTCGCGGGTGAGCGACGGCACGGGGGTGAGGGGGCGGGTGGCGTCCTTCGGCAGCGGGGAGACCGTCGGCTTCGCCGGGGCCTGGCTCGGAGCCAAGGTCGCGGTCGGGGTGGCGGGCGCGGGCGCGGGGGTGACCGCAGCGGTGGGGGTGGCGGCACCGGAGCCGCCGTCGGCCCAGGCCTGCCCGCCCGTGACGGCGGTCAGCAGCGCGGCGCCGGTGAGGGCGCAGACGGCCGACAGCCGCAGAACGGCGCGGTTCCTGGTCGTACGCGTGGCCATGCGAACTCTCCATTCGTTCGGTGACGCGGGGTCCGGCCGGTGCGGCCGGTGCGTCGAGACCGACGGTAGAAAGCCCGTGTCGCGGTCCCCGGCCGGTCGTGTCACAGCGGCTCATCGGCTGCGTAACGGCCGGCGGCCGGGGTGCTCCCCGGCTCCGCTCCCCGTGCCGCTCCCCTGCGTCACTCCCCTGTGTCACTCCCCTGGTCCTAGGCCGCCGGGCCCAGCACGGGCCGAACCGCGGCCGGAGGTCCCGGGGGCGCTCGGTCCGTACGGTGGAGGCATGGGCGTCGACCTCGACGAGTACTTCGCGCGGATCGGGTGGGACGGTGAGCGGGCGGCCACGGTGGCCACGCTCCGGGGGTTGCAGCACGCGCACGTGCTGGCGGTCCCGTTCGAGAACATCGACGTGATGGCGGGCACGGTGCCGTCGCTGGACGTGGCCGATCTGGAGGCCAAGATCGTCACGGGCGCGCGCGGCGGGTACTGCTTCGAGCAGAACACGCTGTTCGCCGCCGTGCTGGAGCAGTTGGGCTACGACGTCGCCCGGCACACCGGACGGGTGCGGGCCGGCGCCCGCCCCGGGGAGGTGCGGCCGCGCACCCATCTGGTGCTGTCCGTGCGGGTGCCCGGGGCGGGCGGGACGCGTCAGCTGGCCGACGTCGGGTTCGGGTCGGTCGACGCGCTGCTGGAACCGCTGCCGATGGTCCCCGGCCTGGCCCGGGAGGCCCGGGGCCGGCGGCACCGGCTGGTCCTGGAGGAGGCGGACGGCCCGGTGCCGGTGTGGGTGCTCCAGATCCGGTCGGACGACGGGTGGCGGGAGCTGGTGTCGTTCACCCGCGACCCGGCGCCCGCGCCCGACATCGGCATCGCCAACTGGTACGTGGCCACCCACCCGCGCTCGCGCTTCCGCCGCCTCTTCGTGCAGCGGACCCTCCCCGACGGCCACCTCTCCCTCGACGGCACCAGGCTCACCCGCACCGCGCAGGACGGCACGGTGACGGTCGAGGAGCTCGACGGCGAGCGCGGCATCCGGGAGGTGCTGGAGGCGGAGTTCGGCATCGTCCCGCCACCCGGCGTCCGCGCCCACCGCTGAGCGGCGGTCACTCGGTGCGGTAGGCGTCGAAGACGGTCTGGTCGAGGGTGTTGCCGTCCGCGTCGGTCAGCTCCGCGCGCAGCGAGACGCCGGCGCCCGCCGCCGGGTTCCGGACCGTGACGGCGCCGTCCTCCACCGGCAGGCGGGTCCAGGAGGCACCGCCGTCGGTGGACGCCGAGACCGTCAGCGCGCGGACGCGGCCGTCGGCGGCGGCTCCCTGCACGGTCACCGGCACCCGGACCGGGGTTCCGGCCGGCGCGGTGCCGGCCGCGCTCAGCTCGGGCGAGAACCGCACGACGCTCACCGGCACCGGCACCGGGTCCGATCCGCCGGTGGTGGCCGAGGCGAACGTCCAGGAGGCGTTCACCCGGCTGGTCGCCCCGCTCGCCGCCTTGCGGGTCACCGTGGCGGCCAGCCGGTACGAGGCCGGCCCCGGGGGCACGGTGAACTCGGCGCGCCCGGCCGCGCTGTCCGCGCCGGAGCGGGTGCCGACCAGCACGCCGTCGCGGTGGAGCGAGGTGTACGCGGTGTCGAAGGACGGCGCCGACGGCACGTGGCCGTCGCCGTCGGCGAGCAGCGGGAGGTTCGTCGTGATCGTGTCGCCGGCGCGCTCGACGCCGTGGCGGTCGGTGAGCGCCGGGCCGAAGAGCGGGTTGTCGAAGGTCTGCGTGGTCACGGTCCCGGCCCGGACGGCGATGCGGTCGGCGGAGTAGAAGTTCGTCCGCCCGCCGGGGGTTCCGGGGGCCCCGAAGGTGACGTCCCAGGTGCCGCGCCCGGGCGTGACGTAGAAGGTGACGGCGCCGGGGACCGTCATGACGAGCGGGGCGCCGACGGTCGGCCCGACGCCCTGTCCGGGGGTCGGCGACAGGTCGTACGGCACCCTGCTGCCCTCGGCGCCCGGCCGGGCGCCGCCGCGGATCTGCAGGGCGGCCAGCTCCTGCACGGTGTAGTGGTGGGTGAGCCCGGTCAGCACGCGGGTGCCGGAGAAGGTCTGGCCGAGCGCGTAGCCGGCGGTGTCGCCCATCCAGTACGCGTCGAACCACTGCCGCACCGACCCCGGCTCGGCCTCCGGTCCCAGGTGCGCGACGCGCAGGGTCGGCGTCGCCTTGACGATGCTGGCGCTCCTGGTGGTCCCCTCGTGCGTGACCTCGACGAACATCCCGCTGTTCAGCAGGCGCGCGGAGCCGTCGGTCGGCCGCACGTCGACCGGGACCGTGGTCCGGGCGTCGACGGTGACGGTGGTGTCGCGGTCGAGGTCGAGGCGGGGCTGGACGATCCAGTCGTCGCCGTCCTGCCACCTGGCGGTGTAGAGGTCGCTCTCCAGCAGGTACCGGCCCTTGGGCAGCCGCACGGTGCTGACGCCGGTGGCGTCCTCCCGCTCGACCGCCTCGCGCGCGTTCGCGCCGGCGCCGGAGATCCCGGTGACGGAGGTGCGGTACTTCTGCGGCACCTGGCCGGCGCGGTCGATGTGCCGGATGGTGAGGGTGTACGTCTCGGCCTCCGCGGCGGAGGCCGTGCCGCCCCAGCCGGGCGTCGCACCGCCGACCAGTGCGACGGAGACGGCCAGGGCCCGGAGAACGTTCCGGCGGGGTACAGGAGTAGTGCTCATGCCCTGACCTGCCCGCACGGCCCCCGGGGTTCCTGTGATCCGGACCACTGCCGCGGCGGGTCCGTCAGGCGCGGTGCCTGGCGGCGGACAGGCCGCGGCCCAGGTCGAGGAGGCTCAGGCCGAACATCACCACGCCCAGCGGCACGTGCGGCGCCGGCGCGTGGGCGACGCCCAGCACCACCTGGACCGAGGCGAGCACGAGGAACCCGGTGGCGTACAGGACCGGGCGGGCCGGGCCGCCGCCCGGGCGCCAGGCCAGGACCGCGGCCAGCAGGTAGAGCATCGAGGCGCCGTACATCACCCGCGCCCCGACGCCGTGCAGCGTCTCGCCGTAGGTGGTGGAGAGCAGCAGGCCGGCGGTGGACGCCTGGAAGAGGATGGCCAGGGTCTGCAGGGCGACCGCGGCCTGGAGGAACGTGAAGCCCCGGCGCCCGGCGGCGGTCGGTACGGCGGTCGGTACGGCGCTCGTTGCGGTGCCCGCTGTGGTACCCGGTGCGGCACTCGTCGGAATGACCATGGTGCGGTCCCTCTTCCTGTCTCGCGGCGGTCGGTCGGTAGTGTCCCGGTGGTTCGACGACGCAGGCCCGCGAAGTGTGAGGCCGGTGCGGAAGAGGCGGGGGGCGGGCGGCATGGACACCGGGAACGAACGGCTCACGGAGGCGGTCCTCGGCGAACGGCGCCGTCTGATCAACCTCGCCTACCGGCTGCTGGGCTCACCGGCCGAGGCCGAGGACGCCGTGCAGGAGGCCTACGCCCGCTGGTACGCGATGCCGCCGGCGCGGCGCCGGGCCGTCGCCGCACCCGGTGCCTGGCTGACGACGGTGGTCGGCCGGGTCTGCCTGGACGTGCTCGGCTCGGCGCGGGTGCGGCGCGAGCGCTACGTCGGCCAGTGGCTGCCCGAGCCGCTGCCCGACCGCACGGAGTGGCTCGGCGGCGCCGGGGGCGGGCCCGCCGACCCGGCCGACCGGATCACCCTGGACGAGTCGGTGGGCATGGCCTTCCTCGTCGTGCTGGAGTCGATGACGCCGGCCGAGCGGGTGGTGTTCGTCCTGCACGACGTCTTCCGCTACCCGTTCCCGGAGATCGCCGCGATCGTCGACCGGACGCCCGCGGCCTGCCGCCAGCTCGCCTCCTCGGCCCGCCGGCGGGTCCGCGCCGCGCAGGTCCCGCCGGCCGGAGAGGCCCGGCAGGCCGGGCAGGCCGCTGTGGTGCGGCACTTCAGGGAGGCGTGGGAGGCCAAGGACATCGAGGCGCTGGTCGGCCTGCTCGACCCGGCCGCCACGATGGTCGCCGACGGCGGCGGCCTGGTCGGCGCCGTGGTCCGCCCGGTCGAGGGCGGCGCTCGTATCGCCCGGTACCTGGTCCTGATGGCCGAGAAGGCGCCGGGCCTCACCCTCCTGGAGCGCACCGTCAACGGCGCCCCCGGCCTGGTCGCCCAGCGCGACGGCGTCACGGCGACGGTCGCCGCCCTCGACCTCGTGGACGGCCGGATCACCCGCATCTGGGCCGTGCGCAACCCGGAGAAGCTCGGCCGCTGGAACTGACGCGGGAACCGGGCCGGGCGGACAGGCCGTTGGTCCGGTCGGCGGGGGACGGGCGGTTCGGACCTCGGAGGTCGGTACGGCTCGGCAGGGGGCGCTTCGGCGCGAGTTCGGGGCAGCGACGGTGGCGCTGGCCGCCCGCGACGGCCGGCACGTGGCGGCGTTCAGCACCGACGCCGACCGGGCCGAGGGCGAACGCCGTTCGGCGGAGACCGAGTTCTGCCGCTGAACGGCGGCGGGGGCCGGCGGGGCGGGCGTCACCTGTTCGGCTGACGTGCGGGCGCGGGACGTGTGGGTGCCGGGGGCGTGGGAGATCCCCAGGGGCAAGCAGCCCGTCCGCCGTCGAGGAGCACCACCGCATGCGGATCCTGATCGTCACCGCCGGTTCGCGGGGGGACGTCGCGCCCTTCACCGGCCTGGGGCGGCGCCTCGTCGAGGCGGGCCACCAGGTCACCGTGGCCGCCCACCCCCCGTTCGCCGCGCTGATCGGCGCGTGCGGCCTCGGCCACCGGCCGGTGCCGGGCGACCCGCAGGAGCTGATCCGGGCCCGGACGGCGTCGCCGGAGCAGGCGCGGGAGGCGTCGCGGGCGTACGTGGAAGGGCTCGCCGGCGGGGTGGCGCGGGCCGTCGCGGACGGCACCGACCTGGTGCTCACCGCGTTCGGCCCGGCGCCGTTCAGCCGCGCGGCCGGCGAGGCGTTCGGCGTCCCCGTCGTCGGCACCTACCTCGCACCGGCGTTCGCCACCCGGCGGTTCCCCCTGCCGGGCGCGCCGGAGACCGGCCCGCCCGGTCCGGAGGGCAACCTCGCCGCCGGGAGGGGCGTGCTCAGCCGCGCGGACGGGTTCTTCGCCGACGCCGTGAACCGGCTGCGCGCGAGCCTCGGACTGCCCGTCGGCACGCCGCCGTCGGTTTCGGGGGCCGGGGGTGTCCGGCCGGTGTTCCACGGCTTCAGCCCGCTGGTCGTGCCGCGCCCCGCGGACTGGCCGCCCGGGGTCGGGGTGGCGGGCTACTGGTGGCCCGCGCGGCCGGAAGACTGGCGGCCCCCGGCCGAGTTGGCCGACTTCCTCCGGGCGGGCCCGCCCCCGGTGTTCATCGGCTTCGGCAGCATGGCGCCGGGGCAGGGCGAACGGCTCGGCGAGCTGGTGACCGGTGCGGTGCGGCGCGCGGGCGTGCGCGCGATCGTCCAGGCGGGGTGGGCCGGACTCGGCGGGCACGGCCCCGACGTCCTGGCCGTGGGCGAGCTGCCCCACGACTGGCTCCTCCCCCGCACCGCCGCCGTCGTCCACCACGCCGGGGCGGGCACCACGGCGGCGGGGCTACGGGCCGGTGTGCCCGCTGTGCCCGTCCCGGTGATGGCCGACCAGCCGTTCTGGGCGTCCAGGCTGCACGAGTTGGGGGTCGCCCCACGGCCCCTGCCGTTCCAGGACCTCACCGCCGCCGGCCTCGGCGACGCCATCACGGCCTGCCTCGCCGAGCCCGCTCACCGCCGCCGCGCGGCCGACCTCGCCCGCCGCCTCGCCGCCGAGGACGGCGCCGCCCCGGTGCTCGCCCACGTCGCGGCGGCGGGCGGCTGATCGGCTTCACCGCCGCGCGCTACCGGGCCAACTGACCCGACGACGCATCCGGGGCCCGGAACCGTCGCGGTTCCGGGCCCCGAGTGCGGGCGGCCCCGGTCAGAGCTGGGTGGCCGCGAAGCCGGAGAGGAGGACGAGGAATCCGCCGATCTCGCCGAGCACCAGGACGGCCAGCATTCCCTGCATGCTGCGCGGGGGGTTGTGCATCTGGTTCTCGGTCGTGCCCTGGAGGCCCAGGCGGGTGTAGTTCGCGATGGTCACCAGGAAGAGCAGGACCATGCTGCCGGCGGCGGTGAGGTTGACCGCCGCCGGCCAGCCGGAGAGCTCGACGAAGGCGGCGATGAGCCCGGTGGCGAAGGAGTAGAGCAGGGCCGCGCGGTGGGCGGTGTCGACGTAGGGGTGCGCCTTGCCGGTGGGCGAGGTGACCATCTTCTGCCACTTCCAGACGCCGAGCAGGAGGGACGTGGTGAAGATGATGCCCGCGAAGAAGAGTATCCAGGCGGTATCGGTGTGGATGGTCACGTCGGGGTCCTCTCGAAAGCGCCTGTGGGGAGGGAGTTTCCAGGCGTCGATCGAGAGACTATTCGGCGGGGATGCCCCGGAGGAGGAAGGGGAGGTGGCTGCCGCGGGTGAGGGCGGTGAGGGCCTGGGTGGTGCGGCGGTGCTGTTCGGGGTCCATGGCGTCGGGGAGTTGGGCGGGGTGGAGCCAGTGGACGGCGGTGATGGTGTGGGGCGGGCGGTGGCGGGCGACGATCGTCTCCTGCGCACTGGTCAACCTCCCGCCCCAGTAGACGAAGTTGATGCCCTCGGGGAGGACTTGGGCGTCGACGTAGTCGGTGGCGAGGATGCGGCGGAGGGGGAGGACGAGGCCGGTTTCGGTCTCGGTGTGCCGGCGGGCGGCGAGGTGGGGCAGTTCGTTGGCCTCGGCGCTGCCGCCGGGGAGCATCAGGCCGGACTTGTAGGCGGTGGCGACGAGGAGGACGGCGCCGTCGCGGTTGAGGATGAGGGCCTGGTGGCCGAGGCGGCGGCGGGGCGGGGTGGTGAGGATGGCGGGGAGGTTGTGCAGCATGAGGAGGTGCTCCTGTTCGGCGAGAGCCAGGTGAAGCAGGCGGGCAGTCCTGCGGAGATTCCGGCGGTGAGGATCAGCCCGAAGATGAGGAGTCGGGGTCCGAGCGGCCCGTTGCGGATGGGCCAGCAGACGAGCGCGGCGGCGAGGGTGGCGAGGGTGGGGACGCCGAGGACGGTGGCGAGGAGTTTGAGGGCCCGGTTCACGCCACGTCGGCGGCACGGGGCCGGCTGGGGTGCTGGACGGTGATGAAGCGGGGGGAGGGGAGGGCCTGGACGGCTTCGGGCGCGGTGGTCCACTCACAGCCGCCGGATTCGGGGCGGAGGTAGACGAGCCCGGCGAGGTTGTCCATGTAGACGCCCTCGACCGGATTGCCGGTGAAGTCCCGGTGCGCGAGGTCCCGGACGACCTCGCCGACGGTGGGGGTGTAGATGGGCATGGGGGCTCCATTGGTTGCGCTTCGCATTGGGATCACTACGACCCGTATCCATGGTGGAGCTGAGGGGTCTACGATCGGAAGCCACAGAACTGGCGAATGAGCCCACGTTCATTTGGAGAATCCATGAATCGCCGCACGCTTGACCCAACGTCATCTCCAAGTGCACCCCTCGGCATTCAGCTCCGCAGGTCACGGGAGGCTCGCGGGCTGACGCAGCCGCAACTGGGCACGTTAATCAGCTTTTCGGCGTCCTACATCTCGCGAATTGAACGAGGCATCGAACCGCCAAGCCGCCGCCTCGCCCAAGAGGTCGATCGTGCTCTCGACACTGGAGGAACCATCGAGCTGATGCTCGACCAGCTGGAGCACGCTGTGCTCAAGGAAGGGTTCCCGGAGTATGCGGAGAAGGAGGCCAAGGCGGTCACCGTGCGGCTTTTCCATCTCGGTGTGCTCTCGGGACTGCTTCAGACCGAGGAGTATGCAATGGCCTACGAGCTGGCCGCCGTTAGACGAGGCACAAGTACCCAACAGCAGGCCGAAGCTCGCGTGAAGTTCCTGCTGAACCGCCAGGAAAACCTGAGGCGAACCCCGTCCCCCTTCATCCAGGCGGTAATTGACGAGTGGAACCTGCGGCGGCCGATCGGCGGTCCGGGCGTGATGGCTAGACAGCTCAAGTCCTTGGAACACCTGGCACAGCAGCCGAACATCACTCTCCAGGTCGCACCACTCAGCCTCGGGGAGGATCGGCCGTTCGCTCATACCGTCACGCTGTTGACCATGCCGAGCGGTAGGTCGTTGGGCTACACCGAGAGTCACAAGACGGGGCACTTGGAGCGCGATGCCCAGATACTGTCGTCGTGGACCAGGGACTACGATCGGCTGCAAGTCGAAGCGCTGCCCAGAGCCAGCTCATTGGAGCTGATCAGAGTGGTACGGAAGGAATTTGAGAGCCATGCAGCACGTTGACCTTACGGGAGCCCAGTGGCGCAAGAGCACACACAGTGGCCAGGGCGGCGACTGTGTCGAGGCTGCCCCCGACTTCCCCGGCCTCGTCCCCGTCCGCGACTCCAAGGACCCCTCCGGCCCCGCACTCGTCTTCCCCGCCGATGCCTGGCACTCCTTCGTCACCGCCATCCAGGCCGGCGAGTTCGGCACCGCCTGAGCTCCAGCATCGTCGATGGGCCTCGACCGGCACCCGGTCGAGGCCCATCTGCCTTCAACGGCCGATCAGGATGCCTACTCGTAGCCAATGGTGAAACGCGTCGGAACGAGCACATCCCATGTGAATGGAAGGCAGTGAGAGAATGGGCGAGTTCACTCCCGAGGCCGCCGAGGCGCTGAAGGCCGCCGAGGCCGTCTGCGGGCCGCTGGAGCTGGAGGAGATCACCAACCGGAGAGGATCGGCCGTCTGGAAGGCCACCGGTCCGCGGGGTTCGGCGAGCATCAAGATCGGCACCGACGAAGCCGCCGAGGTCACCGCCCGCGAAGCCTCCGTGCTGGACCAGCTCCCCGGCTACGCCGTGACGGCCGGGCGCTTCGACAACGGCGTCTGGTACGTCACCCCGTGGCTGTCCGGGCCGTCCACCTGGCAGGTGTTCCGCCCCATGCGCAAGGGCGAGGGCGGGCGGGAAGAAGCGCTCGCCGCCGCGGTCGGACTGTGCCGCGCCGTGGCGGACCTCCACGGCGCGGGGTGGGTGCACGGCGACCTCCAGCCCCAGCACGGCGTCCACGGTGAGGACGGGACGGTGCGCCTGCTCGACTTCGCCTGGTCCCGGAAGACCGGTACGACACCGTGGACGAGGTTCGACGGCACGATGATCCACCTCACCTCCCCCGAACTGGCCGCCCGCATCATGACCGGCCCCCAGCCGTGCTGCCGGGCGGTGGCTCGGGCGCTGCCGTTCCGCTCACCGGCAGCGCCACCACCCGTTCTCGGCGGCCCCCGACCGGATTCCCGGTCGGGGGCCGTACAGTCCTCGCCATGAGCGACGCCACCGCCGCATCATGGCGTGAGATCGAACGCAGCACCGTCTTCTCGAAGTTCGGCCGGTCGGTCGACCGCGTCGACTTCGAACTCCCCGACGGCAGACGGGACGAGTTCTACCTGAAGCGCGAACGCCCGGCCGCTTCGGTCCTCGCCCTCACCTCGGACCACCGCGTCGTCCTCGCCCGCCAGTACCGGCCGGGCCCCGGCCGTGTGCTGTACGAGCTGCCCGGCGGCTTCGTCGAACCCGGTGAGGAGGCACTCGACGCCGTCGCCCGGGAACTGCTGGAGGAAACCGGCTACCAGGGCGAGATCCGCGCGGCCGGACCGTACTGGCACGACGCCTACTCCGACGCCCGCCGCTTCGCCTTCGTCGCCACCGGCTGCGTCAAGGTCGCCGAACCGCAGCCGGAGCGCACCGAGTTCATCGACGTGGCCACCCTCGACCTCCACGAGTTCCGCACCCGTGTACTCCGCAGGGGCGAGCTGACCGACACCGCCGCCGCCTACCTGGCCCTCGACGCGCTGAACCTCCTGTAGTCCGGCGCCCGACCCCCCACCCCTCACGCCGCCCGCCAGCCGTGGGCGTACTGGATGTGGACCTGGCCCGGGCCGCCGCGGGGAGGCCACTCGCCCGAGGTGCCGTCGGGCTCCAGGGTGACGCACTCGTGCGTGCCCGGGTACTCCAGGGCGCGGGCCGGGCCGTCGGTGGTCAGCGAGTGCAGCAGTGCTCCGGAGAGCCGGAACGCCGTGGCACTGCCGGTCAGGAACAGTGTGTGCGCCGCGAGGTCGAAGCGCAGTTCGTCGCGCCACCCCCGGAACAGCCTGCGTCCGTGGTCGAACTGCTCCTCCCAGGAGAACTCGTTCTCCGGGATCTCCACCGTGTGCGGCTTCCCCGGCCCCAGTCGGCCCCGGACGGCCTTCCACCGGGAGGGTGGGAAGCCCAGGCTGTGGTGCGCCAGGACCAGGTCCAGCGCCACCGGCGACCGGTGCCGGTCGTCGAGCCCCTTCGGTCCCTCGCGGTCCGCCTTCAGCGGCACGTACACCAGCGACCGCCGCGACCGCGCCGCCAGCCCCCAGGCCACCGCCAGGCCGGCCGCCGCCCGCCGGTCGACGTACATGTCCAGCGACCATTCCTTGTCGTACATCACGGCACGGCCCGACCTCGGGCCCGCCTTCACGACCCGGTACTCCTCGCCACCGTGCCGGACCCGGTGGACTGTGGTGCTCAACTTCACCGAACAGTCCTATCCCGCCCGGAGGCGCCCTGTCCTCCGGGTTTCCGACCGCCTACCGTGGACCGGAGCCTACGGAAGGAGTCCGACGCCCATGTCCGTCGACCTCACGGGAACACTCGAAGTCGCCGACGGCCGCCCCGGCCTCGTGCCCGTCCGGGACTCCAAGGACCCGGCGGGGGGCGCCCTGCTCTTCTCCGCCCACGCCTGGCACGACTTCATCGCCGCCGTGAAGGCCGACGAGTTCGACCTCCTCTGACTCACGGGTACAGCGGACGGCAGCACCCCGAGCGGGCCACGGACAGCTTCCCCGACGCCCGCGACCGCTCGAAGGAGGGTGCTTCTCGGTGATCCCCTCGCGTCCGGCTGACCCGGGGGCCCGTCGGCTGCTTCCATGGGCGGATGCCCCAGACACCCCCGCCGCCCCTGCCGCCGCCCGCCGAGGTGCTCGGTGTGCGCCGCATCCGGCTCGTCGAAGTGCCCGCGCCCCGTCTCACCGCCGAGGAACGGCGTGCCCGGGACCGCGTCTGGGCGGAGATGGCCCTGGCCAATCCCGCGCTCTTCGACGGCCCGGTGGTGGCGTGCGCGGGCACCTCGTGGCCCCGCCCCGGTGAGATCCACGTCTTCTGGTCGCGCGTGACGTACCGGCACTACGCGCTCCGCCGGGTCACCACGTCCGCCGCCCCGACCGCCTCGCTCTCCGTGAGCGTCCTCCAACCCACCGACGACGGGCGGGTGCTGGTCGGCCGGATGTCCCCGTCGACGTCCGCGCCCGGGCGCTGGCAGCCCCCCGGCGGCGCCGTCGAGCCCCCGCCCGACGGCGAGCGCCTCGACCTCGCCGCGCTGCGGCGCAACGCCGTCCGGGAGCTCGCCGAGGAGACCGGAGTGGCGACCGAGGCCGGCGAGTTGACGCTCTGGGCGGTCACCCGGGGCCGCTACGGCAGCGTCGGCGTGCTGTTCCTCGCCCCGCCCCGGCCCGAGCCGGTGCTGCGCGAACGCTTCGCCGCCCTCGCGCCGCCCGAGCGGGAACTGGTCGAGCTGGCCTTCGCCCGCTCCCCCGCCGACCTGCCGGGCCTCCCCGGCCCGCACGCCGACTACCTGGCCCCCGTCCTGCGCCGCTTCGCCCGACAGCGGGACCATCCGCCGGGCTGAAGGACGTCCGACGGCGGCCGGCGACACAATGGGGGGCATGGTGCGCAGCAGGCTTCCCGATCAAGTCCCTTGGCGCTAAACGGACTCGAACGCCTTCCCCCATGCGGCCCGGGTCGACGGCCGGTGGTGGGTCCTGCGGCTCAACGACTTTCCCGGGCATCCGCTCCACACCCTGTTCATCGACGGCGTGGCCGACCGCGACCTCGACGACCTCCCGGCCACCTGGCTGTCGCCGGAACGCGCGGAGGTGCTCCGCCTCATGGCCGGCCTCGGTCCGTACGGCGCCGAGGCCGGCACCCCGTGCTCGGGCGACTGGTGCACCTGCGGCGTCCTCAGCGACGAGTGCGCCGCCCGGAAACCGGTCGCCCCGGGCGGGTGCGTCGCCTAGGTTGGGACGCCCACCCAGCGAGGAGTCGGCGATGCCCCGTGTCGGAGTGCCGGAACAAACGCGACTGGCCGGCTACGCGGCCGTGGCAACCCGGCTCGCCCTGCTGAGCGACCGGCGGCTCGGGGAGGTCGTGGCCTCCGCCGACCCGCTCGGGTCGGGCGTCGGGGGCACCTGTGCGGTCCTGGAGGTCGACGGGAGGCGGGTGTTCGTCAAGAAGGTGCCGCTGACCGAACTGGAGGCCCGGCCGGAGAACGTCCGCTGCACGGCGAACCTCTTCGGCCTGCCCGGCTTCTACCAGTACGGCGTCGGCTCGGCCGGGTTCGGCGCCTGGCGGGAGCTGGCCGCCCACACCATGACCACCCACTGGGTGCTGGGCGGGGACCACGACGGCTTCCCGCTGATGTACCACTGGCGCGTCCTGCCCGGCAGCACGTCCGAGGGCTTCATGGACTTCCTCGGCGGCGTGGACGGCGCCGTCGCCCACTGGGAGGGCTCCCCGGCCGTGCGCGGGCGGCTGGAGGCGATCGGGCGGGCCGAGCAGAGCCTGGTGCTCTTCCTGGAGCACGTGCCGCACACGCTCGGCGCGTGGCTGCACGGGCACCGGGACGCGGCCCCGTACGGCTGGGCGGACGAGGCCGTGGCGCGGGGCGCGGCGTTCATGCGCTCACGCGGACTCGTGCACTTCGACGCCCACTTCGACAACCTCCTCACCGACGGCCGGCGGGTCTACTTCGCGGACTTCGGGCTCGCACTGAGCGCGGACTTCGAACTCTCGGCGGAGGAACGGCGGTTCCTCGCGCACCACCGCGCCTACGACCGCGACTACACCGCCGCCCACCTGCTCCTCCGCCACCTCCTCGACCGCTACCGAGGAGACACCGAGCCCGCCGACTTCCTGGAGAAGTGGCTGGCCGGCACCCGCCCCGACGGCGTCCCGCCGGAGGTCGCGGCGGTCGTCGACCGGCACGCCCGCACCGCCGTCGTGCTGGCCGGCTTCCGGCGCCGCCTCCTCGACGAGAGCAAGCGGACGCCGTACCCGGCCGCCGAACTCGACCGTGTCAGGGCGGAGGCTCGGTAGGCGGCACTCAACGGGGACGGAGTGGGAAGTCGGACCCGCCGACTTCCCACTCCGCACCCCCTGGCCCGGCAGCGCGGCGGCGTCGGGTCAACGGGTGGCTTTCGGGGCGTCGTCGGCCGGACGGCAGAGGTTGAGGCTGTACGCGGCCTGGCACTCCGTCCGGTCCGGCACCACTCCCGTACCGCGGACGCCCTGGAGGAGGCTGACCAGGACGACGAGGGCCAGGGCGGCCTTGACCGCGCCGGTCAGCGCGCCGGTGAACTTCGCGGCGTGGAAGCGGCGATAGGCGTAGACGAGGCCGGCGACGGCGGCGATGAGGGCGGAGAAGCTGAGGTAGCTGTAGTCGGTGATCCGACCGTTCTCCCGGACGAGGCTCTCGGTCTTGAAGTCGAGCAGCACGGGAACGATCGCCACCACGGCGGCCACCAGGCTGACTCTTACGGCAGGGCTGCGCCCACGGATGTACTCGAACACGGTTTCCCCCCATGATCTTTCGGTGCAGAGGAGGACGCTCGGCCCCCGCCCGCGGTTCCGGATGCGAAAATTCCGGGCCGCGCCGCGCGTACGGGGGCAGAATCGGCGCCATGGTGGACATGGAGGCGTTCCGGGACGCGGTCGCCGGGTGGGCGGCCGGTGCTCCGGGCGGACCTGCGGGCGGACCTGCCGGCGGGCCCGGGGGCCGGCCTGCGGGCGAGGTGGCGGCGGAGGTCGCACGGCGGCTGGGGGTGCGGACGGCGGTCCTGGTGGAGGGGCCGAGCGACCTCGCGGCCGTCGAGACGCTGGCCGCCCGCCGGGGGCGGGACCTGGCCGCCGAGGGGGTGTGCGTGGTCTCGATGGGCGGGGCGATGAACATCGGCCGCTACGCGGGCCTGCTCGGGCCGCCGGGGCTGGGGCTGCGGCTGGCCGGGCTCTGCGACGAGAACGAACAGGGCTTCTACCGGCGCGGGTTGGAGCGGGCGGGCGCGCCGGACGAGGGGTTCTTCGTCTGCGTGGCGGACCTGGAGGAGGAACTGATCCGCGCGCTGGGCGTGGCGCGGGTGGAGGCGATCGTCGAGGCCGAGGGCGACCTCACGGCCTGGCACACCTTCGTCCGCCAGCCCGCCCACCAGGGCGGACGCCCGGAGCGGCAGTTGCGGCGCTTCATGGGGACGAAGTCGGGGCGGAAGATCCGCTACGGGCACCTGCTGGTGGAGGCGCTGGGCAGCGGGCAGGCGCCGGCTCCGCTGCGCGAGCTGCTCACGGCGCTGTGACGGCCCGGCCCCGCCCCTGCGCAGGAGCCGGTGCGGCTCAGAACTCGACGGCGTCCAGGTGGTAGGTGGTGTCGATGACGAAGCCGCCGGCGTTCGCCTTGACGGAGAGCACGTACTGGCCGGGCGCGAGCGGATCGAGGGCGCACCACAGGCCCCAGGCGACGCGCGGGACCCCGGTGGCCAGGAAGCGCTTCGAGGTGAACTCGTGCACCTTGAGCGGGACTCCGTTGAGCGTCGCCTCGGCCTGGGAGGCCTCGACCCGCCACGGGGCGGCGGAGAGGCCGAGGGCGACGCGCTGGGTGTTGAAGACCGGGAAGAAGACCGGCGTCCCGGCGGCGATCGGGCAGCGGCGCACGACGCGGCCGCCGTAGGTGCCGGCCAGGAACCAGACGTCGGAGGGCTGGCGCCAGCCGGCGAACTCGCCGGTGGTGTCGGCGACCGGGCTGCGCTCCACCGGGGCGGACAGCGCCCACTTCCACCAGCGTGCCGCGAGCTCCGCGCCCCGGCGGGGGTCCACGGTGTCGGCACCGGTCTCGGGGGAGACGGCCTCGCCCACGTCAGCTCCTTCGGGTCCACGCGCGCACCGCACATCGGTTCGCGCAGCGACCCTATCCGGTGCCGGCCGGGCCCTCCCGCGCGGGAGGGCCCGGGGTCTCAGGCCTCCAGGCGGCGGACGGTGACCTCGTACTGGTCGACCGCGCCCTCCCAGCTGATGACGACGGCGGCGTCCCCTTGCTCGTCCTCGTCGTCGTCCGCGCCGTACAGGGCCAGGGCGAGGTCGTGGGACTCCGGGTCGCAGAAAGCGGCCAGGTAGTCGCGCAGCACCGGGTCGGCGACCTCGGCGACGTGCTCGTGGGCCTCGTCGTCCACCGCGTCCGCGGAGTCGCCGAGGCCGGGCGGCATCAGCTCGCGCGAGGTGGCGGCGGACAGGCCGGTGGCGGCGAGCAGGGCGTCGAGGAGGGTGTCCCCGCCGACCAACCGGGCCTCCCAGAGCGTCCACAGGTCCCCGGGCAGCTCGGGCGAGGCGAGGTCGACGCCGTGCCGCTGCGCCATCCGCCCGAGGTCCGCGCCCAGCAGGGCGCCGTCCCACGACCCGGCCCCGGACTCCTCGACGGCGGCGGCGAGTTCGGCGGCGAAGGGCGCGAGTTCGGCGGGCAGTCCCCGCGCTTCGACGAAGAACAGCGAACGGCTGGCGTCGAAGACCAGCACCGTCTCGTCGAGATCACCCGGCGGGGTGAGCAGCGGGCCCTCGGGGACGACCGCCTCCTCCCCCGCGAGCGCGGCCCGCCCGACCCACCGCGGGTCCCGGTTCAACTCGATCTCGGCCATGAAGTTGCCGCTGTAGTAGGCCCCGTACCGGGCGGCCCCGTCGTACTCGTCGAGCGGTCGGCCCAGCACCACCCCGAAGGCCTGGGTGAGCGCGGCCTCCCACTCCTCGGAGCGGGCGGCCGATGTGTTGTCATCAAGCGTCATGCCGGGAGTACAGCACGCCCAACCGACAGTCCCCGCCGCCGGGTTGCACGAGGCACCGGGTGGGTCAGCCGGTGGCGCGGACGTAGATGTCGGCGGCGCCGGGGAGGCCGGCGGGGTCGGGCGCGACGTAGACGCGGCGGGCCGGGACGGGGGCCGGCGGCGGGGCGGGGCTCGGGGTGGCGGTGGGCGCGGGGTCGGCGGTGGGGGT
This sequence comes from Kitasatospora sp. NPDC057500, assembly GCF_042802195.1. Classification (NCBI taxonomy): domain Bacteria; kingdom Bacillati; phylum Actinomycetota; class Actinomycetes; order Kitasatosporales; family Streptomycetaceae; genus Kitasatospora; species Kitasatospora sp. NPDC057500. The sequence continues at coordinate 25,996 of NZ_JBHVER010000090.1, forward strand.
GTCGGCCGGGGCCGGGGTGGGCGAGGGGGTCTCCTCCGGAGTGGGGACCGACTCGGGGTCGGGCTCGGCCTCGGAGGCCGGGGCGATGTGCTCGGCGGGTTCCGGGAGGACGGTCTCGGGTTCCGTGGTGGGATTCGGGGTCGTGGCGGCCGTCTCCTCGGGGACGGCCGTCACCGTCGGCGTCGGGGAGGCGGTCGGGGAGGCGAACGGAGGGACGAGCGGAGGGACGAGCGGAGAGGCGGTCGGGGAAGCCGTCGGCGCGGCGAACAGGGAGCCGGACGGGGCCGGGGCGCCGACCTCGTGGGCCTGGGCCGGCTCGTCGCCGCCCAGCGCCTCGGCGAGGTCCGCGGGCAGCGGGGCGAGGCCCCCGGGGGCGGCCAGGTCGTAGGTGCGCAGGAAGTCGCCGACGCCGACCTCGCGCCCGCCGACCAGCCGGTAGTGCAGGTAGGCGACCGGCAGGCCGTCCGGGGTGTGGGTGTAGACGGCGCCGACCGGCACGTAGTAGCGGCCCGCGCCCGGGTGCTGGGAGGGGTGGAGGCCGGCCAGCAGTTCGGCGCGGTCGCGGTCGGTCTCTATGGCGCCGCGGCCTATGGTGAGCGCGTTGACGCCCCGGACGGCCAGCGCGGCCAGCACCGACACGAAGATCACCAGCCCGATCGCGACCGTCCGGCGCAGCACGGGCCTGCCGTGCAGCGCTGGCCACGAGTCGCTGGCGCGTTCCGGCGACAGCCCGCGGTCGGGCCCTCGTTGACTCACTCTTCCTGCTCCCCCGGTCCGTCGTCGTGGCGGCCCGGCTCGGGGCACGGCCACTCGTCATGCTCGACGAGGACCCTACGCTCCGAGTTCCGCACGGGACCACCCGACCTGATCACCCCACCCGCCGCGTGCGCCCCGGGCGCCCCCCTCGGCCCAGGTACGCCGGGGCCACCGCCGCGTCGAGCAGCCGCCGGGCGGAGCCGGTGCCGTCGGCGGGGACGGTCCACAGGTCGGCGCCGAAGTCCCCCGGGGTGGAGTACAGCAGGGTGCGGCCGTCGGCCCGGAGGGCCCGGTCGTCGATGCTGCGCTGCTCGGCGGTGGCGGCCTCGGCGGGCGCGTGGAGAAAGGGGAGCAGCGGTCGCCGGCCGAGGACCGCCGTCGGGCGCGTGTCACAGCCGTCGCGATTGACCCGTCCGTCACGGGCGTGGTGGTATTTCGGCGGTCCTCGGTGCCCGGCACCGGCCTGACCTGGGCGTTCCGGCCGACGGGGACCGACGGGTTCCGGCCGCCCCGGGAGGGTGGCGGCCACGGGCGGTCGGCGTGCGGCCCCGGGCAGGTGTCGGGCGGGTGACGCGGAGGATCGGGACGTGGGCAGGGCGTGAGCGCGGCGTGAGAGGACCGGACGGGAACGGTTCGGGCGGGACCGGATCCGGCGCGTTGGGCGGTTCGGGTGACGCCGGGGGCGCCGGGAACTACGGGGACTGCGGGGGCGGCTCAGGTCCGCTCGTCGTCGGGGTGGGCGTGCGCGGCTCGGCGACGGAGGCGGAGCTGCTGGGGCTGATCCGGCGCGCCCTCGCCTCGGCCGGGCTGCCGTCCGGCGCCGTCGGCGCGCTCGCCACCCTCACCGGCAAGGGCGGCCACCCCGCCGTCCGCTCGGCCGCGGCGGCGCTCGGCGCGCCGGTGGCCGAGTTCCCGGCCGCGGTGCTGGCCGCCGTCCCCGTGCCGAACCCGTCCGGCGCCGTCGGCGAGGCGGTCGGCACGGTCAGCGTGGCCGAGGCCGCCGCGCTGGCGGGGGCCGGCGGCGGGCGCGCCGAGCTCGTCGTCCCCAAACGGAAGTCGGCGGCCGCGACGGTGGCCGTCGCCCGCGCGCCCCGCCGTCCGCACGCCCGACCGAACCCAGGAGAGCACCCGTGACCCCCCACTCCCCCGCCGGACACTCCCCCGCCGAACCCGATCTGCGCCACCACGGGGACGCCGAGGTGCGGGCCGACGGCGCCGGCCTGGTCGACCTCGCCGTCAACGTCCGCACCGGCACGCCCCCGGCGTGGCTGCGCGAACGCCTCGCCGCCACCCTCGCCGACCTCGCCGCCTACCCCGACGGCACCGCTGCCCGGGCCGCCGTCGCCGGACGGCACGGGCGGCCGGTGGAGGAGGTGCTGCTCACCTCGGGCGCCGCCGAGGCCTTCGTGCTGCTCGCACGAAGCCTGACGCCACATCACATAGCGGTCGTGCACCCGCAGTTCACCGAGCCGGAAGCAGCCCTGCGGGACGCCGGACACCCGGTGCGGCGGGTGCTGCTCGCGCCGGAGGACGGCTTCCGGCTGACCGGGGGCGCGGTGCCGGAGGAGGCCGACCTGGTGGTCCTCGGCAACCCCACCAACCCCACCTCCGTCCTCCACCCGGCCGCCGCCGTCGCCGCCCTGGCCCGACCCGGCCGCACCCTGGTGGTCGACGAGGCGTTCATGGACACCGTGCCCGGCGAGAGCGAATCCCTCGCCGCGGCAAGGGACTTGCCGGGCCAGGTGGTCGTACTGCGCAGCCTCACCAAGACCTGGGGACTGGCCGGCCTGCGGATCGGCTACGTGCTCGGCCCGGCACCGCTGATCGCCACCCTGGCCGCCGCCCAGCCGCTCTGGCCGGTCTCCACCCCGGCGCTGGTCGCCGCCGAGGCCTGCTCCGCGCCGCCCGCGCTCGCCGAGGCGGAGCAGGCCGCGCACGAACTCGCCTTCCGGCGGGAGTACTTGGCGAAGGGTCTGGCCGCCTTCCCGGCGGTCCGGGTGCACGGCGAGCCGGCGGCGTCCTTCGTGCTCGTCGAGCTGCCGGGCGCCGACGCCGTCCGCGCCCGGCTGCGCACGCTCGGCTTCGCCGTCCGCCGGGGCGACACCTTCCCCGGCCTCGGCCCGGACTGGCTGCGCGTCGCCGTCCGGGACGAGGCCACTACGGACCGCTTCCTGGCCGCCCTGGCGGAGGCACTCGCAGCCGCCCCGGACACCGGCTACTCGCAGATCCCCGGCTCGGCGGCCGGCTCCAGCAGCACCGGGTCGGCCAGGTAGCCGGGGGCCTCGAAGCGGAGCCGGCCGTCGGCGGTGAGGGTCGCCCACCCGGGCAGGACGCGCGGCGCGGAACCGGGACCCCACGCACCGGGGAGCCCGGGCGGCAGCACCGGCGGCCGGTCGGTCCACCACGAGTGCCCGGCGAACCGCAGGTGGGTGGTCTCGCAGCGGGTGTTCCAGTCGAGCGCGTAGGGGACGCCGACGGCTGCGGCGAGGCCGGGGTCGGCCGGCGTCAGGCCGGGCCGCACCTCACGGCGCGGCGGCGGCACGGCGGCGCCCGCCGCGGTCACCGTTGCCGTGGTCACCGCCGTCGTGGTCACCACCGTCCCCACCGTCGCCGTGGCCCGCACCGTGACGGGGGCCGGACGGCCGCCGCCGACGTCCGTGGTCGCCGGCACCACGGCCAGCGCGGCACCCGCGACCGCCACCACCGACCAGCGGGCCGCCCAGGCCCACCGGCTCTCCGGCGTCCCGCCCTCCCCGTCACCGCGCCCCTGAACCCCACGCATCACTGTCGCCTCCTCGGAGCATCGTCCTGGTGGCAATGGGACCCTCGGGACGGGCAACCGGTTCCCCGCACGTCGGACCACCAGCTCAGCCGGTCGCACCCTCGACGCCCAGCTCCGTACGCGCCCAGGCCCGCAGGGCGGCGAAGTCCTCGGCCCGCAGGCCGATCCGGGGGTTGATCCGGAAGGTGGCCGCCGGTCCGGGGTGGTGGGCCGCTATCCACTCGGTGTCCTGCGGCCCCAGCTCGTCGTCCACCCGGACGAACGGCCGCCCGGCCGCCCGGCCGCCCACTCGACCAGGGGCCGGGTCTTCCAGTGGAGTCCGTCGGGGTCGTCGTGGTGCATCCGTGGCCAGGCGATGTGCGGGAGTCCGGGCAGGCCGACGTGCGGGGCGATCCAGGTGTCGGCCTCGTCCTGCCAGGTCGTCGCCCAGACCAACTCGAACGGCAGCGCCAGGAGTTCGCGCCCGTGGTCAGGGTTGAGCCAGAGCCGGAGCGGCTCGACCTCCTCGGCCGGGCGGCCGGGGAAGCGGGCCGGCCAGAACTCCGGCCGGATGTGGTGGGTGCGGTAGCCGGGGGGCTGTTCCTGCGGCTCGGCGGCGTACGGGTTCAGCGGGCTGTCGACATCGAGGAGGAGCAACGGGAGTGCGGTCATGGGGCCGATCCTCCCGCGCGACAGGGGCCCTGAGCATCCCGTTTCGACGCGGTGGTCTGCGACAGGATCGGGATGTTTCCCGCACCGGGCCGTGAACGATCCCGTCGTACGGTCGTGGTG
>NZ_JBHVER010000091.1:0-30278 GCF_042802195.1 Kitasatospora sp. NPDC057500
GCGCGGCTGCGGTGCCGCGCACCCGCCGGCAGCTGTTTCGGAGGTGTGCGAACCGTTCGGCGCGGCAATTGGCGGACGAATGTCCCCATTGATCTAAGTTTGGAGGGCAAGGGAGCACGTCGAGCAAGGAGCAGCGGCATGGCCAACAGCGCGAACCCCAGGATCGTCGTCGGTGTCGACGGCTCGCCCGCCTCGGAGAAGGCGCTGCGCTGGGCGGTCGACTACGCCCGGCTGACCGGAGGCACCGTCCACGCCGTCGCCGCCTGGGAGTACCCGGCGTTCTACGGATGGGCCGGGGCGAGCGTGCCCGCCCCCGAGTTCAACCCCGAGGAGCTGGCCGGCAAGACCCTCTCCGACACCGTCGCCAAGGCCGTCGGCACCCGGCCCGACGTGGGGATCACCGAGTCGGTCGTCCCCGGCAACGCCGCCCAGGCGCTGCTGGAGGCGGCACGCGGCGCCGCTCTGGTCGTGGTCGGCAGCCGCGGCCTCGGCGGATTCACCGGCGCGCTGCTCGGCTCGGTCAGCCGCCACCTCACCGAGCACGCCCCCTGCCCGGTGGTCGTGGTCCGCCACGGCCTGGCCGGCGAGGAGGGCGGCGGAGAAGGGACGAGCGGCGACGCGAGCGGCGGCGACGTGGAGTAGCCGGCCGCTCGGCTGCGGCGGGCCGCCGCGGGGAGGGAGGATGGAGGCATGCCAGAAGGTGACTCCGTCTACCGCGCGGCGGCCCGCCTGCACCAGGCCCTCGCCGGACAGGTGCTGACCACCGGCGAGCTGCGGGTGCCCGCCCACGCCACCGCCGACCTCGCCGGACGCCGGGTGCTGGAGGTCGTGCCGCGCGGCAAGCACCTCCTCACCCGCCTCGAAGGCGGCCTCACCCTGCACACCCACCTGCGGATGGACGGCCGCTGGGTGGTCTTCCGCCCCGGCGAACGCTGGACCGGCGCGCCGCTCCACCAGGTCCGCGCCGTCCTCGGCACCGAACGCGGCACCGCCGTCGGCTACCGGCTGCCCGTCGTCGAACTGCTGCGCACCACCGACGAGCAGCGCGCCGTCGGCCACCTCGGTCCGGACCTGCTCGGGCCCGACTGGGACCCGGCCGAGGCCGTCCGCCGACTGCTCGCCCACCCGGGCCGACCGGTCGCCGAGGCCCTCCTCGACCAGCGCAACCTGGCCGGCATCGGCAATGTCTACGCCAACGAGCTCTGCTACCTGGCCGGCGTCACCCCGTGGACGCCGGTCGGCGAACTGACGAACACCGACCGCCTGGTGGCCCGCGCCCACCAGCTCCTCGACGCCAACCGGCTGCGCTCCGGGCACATCACCACCGGCGACACCCGGCGCGGCCACCAGCAGTGGGTCTACGGCCGGGCCGGGCGGCCCTGCGTGCGCTGCGGCGCCACGGTGCTGACGGCGGACCACGGCCCGGCGCCGCAGGAGCGGCCGGCGTACTGGTGCCCGTCCTGCCAGCGAGGCCCGGCCCCGGCGGTCAGGGGCGTTCGACCAGGGCCGGGTGGCGCGGGTCGTCGAAGCGGACGGTGAGGTCGGCGGCCTCCGCGGGTCCGGTCTCCGCCTCGTAGCGGGCGAAGGCGGGCAGCGTCCACTGCTCCTCCGGCGGCGTCCGCCGGGCCAGCGCCGCCGGGGAGAGCGCCAGGTGGACCGTCAGCTCCAGCGGCAGCCACCGGCCGAGCAGCAGCACGCCGTCCAGCAGCAGCACCCCGCCGGGCGGCAGTTCGGTGTAGGGCGCGCGGGTGGCGCGGTCGGTCACCGGGTCCCGCAGCGAGGGCATCACCCGGCCGCTGCCGCCGGGCTCCAGCGGGTCCAGCACCTCGCGCAGCAGCGCGCCGTCGTCGAGCCAGAGGTCGTGGAAGGCGTCCGCGTCGTGCCGGCCGTACTCCAGCCGGACCGAGGCCGGACGCAGGAAGCCCGCCGCCGGGACCCGCAGCGCCGGGAGGCCGCGCAGCCGCAACGGTTCGACCAGGGCATCCGCGAGCACCCCGGGCCGGGCCGCCGCGGCGCCGTCCACCGCCACCCGCAGCCACCGCCCCCCGGCCCCGGGCAGCGCGGTGATCCGGTCGGCGAGCAGTTCGACGAGGCGGTCTGGTGAGATCGGGCGAATCGGCACGGCGTCATCCTGGGTCGGGTCATCGTGCGGCGGGGGTTCGAGGACGGACGCCGGCTAGGGCACGGGCAGCCTGCCGAGACAGTAGAGGGTGCTGTCGTGGCCCGCGAAGAGCCGGGTGCCGTCGCTGGACACCGACCAGACGTCGACCCCGGGGCCGGAGTCGGCGAAGGTGGTGAACGGGCGGCCGGACACCGTCTCGACGAAGTGCACACCGGCGTCCGCCGGGCCGGGCACGATCAGGCCGGTACTGGTCAGCAGCGGGCGGCAGCGCCGGTCGAGCCGGAACGGCAACCGGTACTGCCAGAGCTGCTCCCCGCTGTCCACCGCATGGGCGGTGACCAGGCCGTTGTCACGCAGCAGGTACACCTGGAAGTCGTCGCTCACCGGCGGCAGGACGCGCCACTCCTCACCCCGGCCGGGGCCCACCGACCAGCGCGGCGCGCCGTCCTCGAACCGCAGGGCCCGGACGCCGCCCGCCCCGGCGGGAAGGTAGACGTGCTGCCGGTCGACGGCGGACCAGGCGGTGCCGGTGTTCGCCGTGGACCAGAGCGGGCGGCCGGTGAGGCCGTCCAGCAGCGTGATGCCGACGGCCGGGTCGGCGTCCCAGGCGAGCAGTCGGCCGCCGCCGGTCTCCAGCATGGCGACCGCCGCCTCGCCGCGGTCGGCGGCCGGGCGCGACCAGAGCAGGCCCCGGCCGGTGGCGCCCATCGCGAACAGGCTGCCGCGCAGGTCGGCCCCGCCGCCGACGCGGCCGTACACCTGGCTGCCGTCGCAGCCGAGCAGGGTGATCCGGTCGCCCAGCGCCGGGGGCAGCGGCAGGCTCCAGCCCGCGCTGGGTCCCACCAGCGTCCGGGCGTCGACGTGGCCGGTCGAGACGGTGAACAGCCGACCGTCCTCGACGAACAGCGGCGAGTCGTCAGGGCGGTCGCTCGACGAGGGCTCCTCGACGGCGGCGGTGACGGCGCCGGTCTCCGGGTCCAGCAGGTGCAGGCCGGCGCGGGTGGCGTAGACGGGCGCGAACAGCCGGCCGCGCAGCCGGCCCGGCGTCATCGGCCCGGTGCTCCGGTGGACCCACACCGGCTCCGGTCCGGCGACCCGGGTGGGCAGCGGCTGCGGCTTCGGCGGCGGCGCGGGACCGGATCCGCCGGCGGCGCGTGACACCCCCCAGACGGCGGCACCGGCCGCCAGCACCCCGGCCCCGGTCAGCAGCCGGCGCCGGGTCAACCGTGGCCCGCCGTCGTCGCCTCCGCCCCCGCTCACCACATCGGCGGGCGCGCCGGCGGCCCGGCCCCCGTCGTCCTCGTCCCACTGCCAGGACGCCTCGTCCCCCGACCCCATGCCTCGCCACTCGTTTCCCCCGGGGCAGCCGTCCACGCTGCGCTGTCCAGCGAGAATACCCAAGCGGCTGCCGGGCGCCCCCGCGGAGGCGGCCGGCGTCAGGACGCGGAAGCCCGCGCCGCCTCCAGCTCGGCCACCAGCCGCCTGACCCGGCGGTTGGTCCCGCCCCCCGACAGCGCGTGCAGCACATCCGTCGCGCCGGAAGCCAGCACCAGCTCGGGGACGTCGGACGAGTAGATCGTGCCCTTCAGGACGGCCACCCGCACCTCCCGGACGTCCGCCCACGCGTGGGAACGCTTCCCGAACAGCCCGGAGTACTCCAGCCCGGCCGGCCCGTAGGAGACGCCGAACGCCGGCGCGCGGAGCATCAGCACCGCACTCGGCAGGCCCAGGAGCACGAGCGGCAACAGCCGGAGCAGCCCGGGCGCGCCCGCCGACATCACCAACGAGAGCAGCAGGCACACCCCGCCCACCAGGAAGTAGCCGAGCGCCCAGGGAGTGCGCCTCTTCCGCATGTCCACCCCGATTCCGCGAGCGCGGTACCGTCCGAGGCCCGGCGGTGCCGCCACCGTTCGAGGGACAAGCATACGAACGGTGGCCGCGCCGACCGGACGGAGGCCGGCGCCGGGCGGGTCAGCCCGGGACGCCGTGGTCGGCCAGGTCGGCCAGGACGTCCGCGTGGCAGGGCAGCGGGGCACACCAGCAGCCGAGCCTGCGGCCGCGCAGGCCGGGGACGAGGTCGAGCAGCTCGGGGTGGCCGAGGAGATGGGCGCGGTACTCGACCAGCATCTGCTCGCGCGAGAGGTCCGGGCCCGGGCGGAAGGGGCAGTGCAGCGGCGACTCGGCGAGGTGCCAGCCGCCCCGGTGCATCGCCCGGCCGACGTAGACCACATCGGCGAACGCGGGGTCGTCGCGGTGGCCCTTCAGGTTGACCACGGTGGTCGGGCCCGGGCCCGGGGTGCGGCGCGTCATGGGGCCGATGGTGGCGCAGCCGGGGCCGACTGGCACCCCGGGAGGCGCCGGGCTCGCCTTGACAGCCCCTGGGGCCCGGCGTAGCAAGGGAAGATGCACGAGGGTGTGCCCGCGGACCCGCCCGGTCCGCGACCGAGCGGCGGCGGTGCCCGGGCGGTGCGATCCGGCCCGTACCGCCTCCATGAGCACGCCGCGCCGTCCCCGGAGGAACAGCTGCTGCGCGACCGGGACGCCCTGCTGACCTCCGCCGTCCGCACGGTGCTCGGCGGTACCGAGGCGCACGGCGCCACCCTCCACCTGCGCTCCCGCGACCGCCGCTCGCTGGTGCTGTGCGCCGTCGCGGGCGTGCCGCTGTCGGTCCTCGGCCCGTTCCGGCGGATCGCCGCCGCCGGCCCGCTGCCGGTCGCGGTCGGCTACCGCACCGGCCGCACGGTGCTGCTCGCCGACACCGAGGACACCATGCGCCGCTTCCCGCAGTTCGCCCTCGGCCTGCCGTACGACTTCGCCTCCGCCTGGGTCCCGGTCCGCTCCGGCGGCGAGACGTACGGCGTGCTCGGCGTGCTGTGGCCGGCCTCCGGCGACGGCGTGCCCGAGGGCGCGCGCCGCCACCTGCGCGCCGTCGCCGACCGGCTGGCCGGCGGACTGGCCGCACTGGCGGCCGACGGCCACCCGGTGGAGCCGGACGGCGACACCACGGTGGTCGAACTCACCCCGCCGTCCGCGCCGACCACCCGGGTGGGCCTGTTCGACTGGGACGTGCTGGCCGGCGTGGTGACCGCCGACGACCAGTTCTGCGAGATCTTCGGCATCGCACCCGGCGACTTCGACGGCCGCGCCGACTCCGTCGCCGCCCGGATCGCCCCCGGCGACCTGCCCGAGTTCCGCTCCGCCGTGCGCGGCGCCCTCGACGGCGAACGGGTGCTCGCCGCCCGGCTGCGGGTGCTGGACCGCGACGGCCACCCCTACCCCGTCGAACTCTGGGCCCGGGTGCCGCACGACCGCACCGGCCAGTGGGGCCGGCTGGTCGGCGCGGTCCTCGACACCCGGACCGGCACCGCCGCGGCCGCCGCCGTCGAACGGCTGCGCGACGGCGTCTTCTCGCTCGACCCGGACGGCCGGATCACCTACGCCAACCACAGCGTCGAGCTGCTGCTCCAGGCCCGCCGCGAGGACCTGGTCGGCCACCACCCGTGGCAGGTGCTGTCCTGGCTCTCCGACCCGGTGTACGAGAACCGCTACCGGGCCGCCCTGCTCTCCCAGCAGCCCACCGCGTTCCTCGCGCTGCGCCCGCCGGACAGCTGGCTGGCGTTCTCGCTCTACCCCGACGCGCACGGCGTCACCGGCCGGGTGGTCGCCGCCGAACCGCCGCCGGACGCCGCCGCCCCGCCCGCCGAACCCGCCCCGCCCGGCGCCTGGACCGGCCTCGGTGCCATGTACCACCTGCTCCAGCTGGCCAGCGCGCTGAGCGAGGCGGTCACCGCCCGCGAGGTGTTCCGCGCGGTGGCCGACGAGATCCTGCCGGCCCTCGGCGGGCAGGAGCTCGCCATCTACGCCGTCCGGGAGAAGCGGCTGCACCTGGTCTCGGAGAGCGGCTACCCCGACGGCTTCCTCGACCGCTTCGAGGGCATCCCGGTCGGCGCCAGGGTCCCCGGCGCGGAGACGATCAGCAGCGCCGCCCCGATCTTCTTCGAGTCCGTCGACGAACTGGCCGCCGCCTACCCCGAACTCACCCTGGACGACATGGGGGCCTGGGCGTTCCTGCCGCTGATCGCCTCCGGCCACCCGGTCGGCAGCTGCATCCTCGGCTTCGACCGGCCCCGGGTCTTCACCCTGGAGGAGCGCGCCCTGCTCACCGCGCTGGCCGGCTTCATCGCCCAGGCGCTGGAGCGCGCCCGGCTGTACGACGCCGAGTTCACCCTCGCCCGCGGCCTCCAGCAGGCGCTGCTCCCGCACCGGCTGCCGCGGCTGGAAGGGGTCCGGATCGCGGCCCGCTACCTGCCCGGCACCCAGGGCATGGAGATCGGCGGCGACTGGTACGACGCCGTCGTCACCGGCCGGGACCTCTGCCTGGTCATCGGCGACGTCGAGGGCCACAGCGTCGGCGCGGCGGCCGCCATGGGCCAGCTGCGCAGCGCCGTGCGCGCCTTCGCCACCGGCGGCCACCCGCCCGACGAGGTGCTGGCCCGCACCAACCAGCTGCTGCTCGACCTCGACCCCGGGCTGCTGGCCAGCTGCTGCCTGGTCCGGCTCACCCCCGGGGAGGGCACCGCGTTACTCGCCAGGGCCGGCCACGTGCCGCCGGTGCTGCGCCACCCGGACGGCCGGACCGAGGCGCTGGACGTGCCCGGCGGACCGCTGCTCGGTGTGGACGGGGCCGCCGCCTACCCGGTCAGCCCGCTCACCCTGGAGCCCGGATCGGTGCTCGCGCTGTACACGGACGGCCTGGTCGAGGACCGGGCGGAGGCGATCGACGCGGGGGTGGAGCGGCTGTGCGCCGCCCTGGCGTGGCCGGGCGGCGGGCGGCCCGCGGTCGCGGAGGGCCCGGAGGAGCTGGCCGACCGGGTGCTGCACGAGCTCGGCTCCACGCACCGGGCCGACGACATCGCGCTGCTGCTCACCGCCTACCGGTGAGCCGTCCGGCGGTGGCATCCGAGCGACTTTCGTCGGTCCCGGCCGCGACGAACGGTGGCGGCGCCCGGCGCGGCCGCTTCGTTAGCCTCGACGGGTGGACGTCATAGCAAGAGCCTGGTCGAAGGCGGTACGGACGGCGCTGCCCGGTCCCTGGCGGGCCGGGCTGGTGATCCGCGAGCTGGTCGGCGCGCTGCTGCTCGGCGGGCTCGCCGTGCCGATCGAGGTGGCCAGCCGTACGGGCCTGGCGCCGGTGATGGGACCGGCGGTGGCCGTCCTCTTCCTCCTGCGCCGCGGCCTGCCGGCCACCGTGCTGGTGCTCACCGCGGTGGCCTGCGGCCTCGGCGGCGGACCGCTGCCGCTGCTGATCTGCGCCGGCTGGTCGGCCGGTGCCCGGGTGCGCCGGGTCGCGGTGCTGGTCGGCTCGTTCACCGCCGGCTGGATGCTGATGACGCTCCTCGGCGTGGCGAAGGACGCCGGGCAGGCGCCGGCGAAGCTCATCGTCGGGTTCACGCTGGGCGGTTTCCTGCTGCTCGCGGTGCTGCCGGCGCTCTGGGGCCGCTACCGGGCGCAGCGCCGGGCGCTGATGGACGCGCTGCGCGAGCGCAACGAGCAGTTGATGCGCGAGCGCGCGATGGTCGCGCACCAGGCGCGGTTGCGCGAGCGGCACCGGATCGCCCAGGACATGCACGACAGCCTGGGCCACCAGTTGGCGCTGATCTCGGTGCACACCGGGGCGCTGGAGGTCGACCGGACGCTCACCGACCGGCAGCGGGAGGCGGTCGGCGTGCTGCGGCTGGCGGCGGTCGCGGCGATGCGCGAGCTGCGCGAGGTGGTCGGGGTGCTGCACGACGAGTCGTCGATGACGCCGTCCGTGCCGGGTGCCGGGTCCGGTGCCGTCGCGGGCGGCCCGCCGGGCGTCGCGGCCGTCGGGCCTGCGGCCGGGGGCGTCGGGACGGGCGGGGTGGACGGGATCGAGGGGCTGGTCGCCTCCTCCCGGGCGGCGGGCACGGTGGTGTCGCTGGCCCGGGACGGCGAGCGCCGTGCGCTCAGCGCGTCCGCCGGTCATGCGGCGTACCGGGTCGTTCAGGAAGCGCTCACCAATGCGCACAAGCACGCCCCCGGCGCACCGATCACGGTCGCGCTCCGGTACGAGCCGGACGCGCTGGTGGTCGAGGTGGTGAATCCGGCGGCGCCCGAGCCGGTGGGGGTGCGCGCCGGCGGCGCGGCACCGGCGGTCAGCGGCGGCCAGGGGCTGACCGGGCTGCGTGAGCGGGCCAGGCTGGTCGGCGGCATGGTGCACGCCGGGCCGACGGCCGAGGCGGGCTTCCGGCTGGCGGCGGTGCTGCCCTACCAGGGGGCGGAGGGGGCGGGCGGCGCCGGGACCGCGGCCGTGGACGGCGGCGCGGACAGTGGCGCGGACGGCGCATGGGGCGCGGAGGGGGCGTCCGGGTGGGCGTTCGACGGCGCGCTGCCGGTCGGACCCGCGCCGGCGCGTCGGCGGAGCCCGGCGATCGGGTGCGCGATCGGGGGCGTGGCGGTGCTGGTGGCCCTCCTCGGGCTGCTGGTCTGGGGCGTCGTCGGGTTCGTCCGGTCCGCCCAGGACGCCACGGTGCCGCAGGCGGTGTACGAGGAGATCCGGCTCGGCACCCCGGAGGAGGAGGTGAGGCGGTTGCTGCCGCCCGGCAGCCCGTTCTTCACCCAGAACCTGCGGGGCACCGGCCCCACTCCGCCGAGCGGCTCGGTCTGCCACTACTTCATCTCCGACGCGCCGGTGGGCGGCTGGAACGAGGACGACGCCATCCGGTTCTGCTTCAAGGACGGTGCGCTGGTCGACAAGCAGCACTACCGGGTGAAGCAGTGAGCGGCGGGGGTGTGAGGATGGTCCCCGGCGCCGCCGGCCGCTCCGGTGGCGCACCGTCAGGACCAGTACAAGGGGATGACCAGCAGTGATCCGAGTCCTCGTCGCCGACGACGAGCCGCTCATCCGGGCCGGGATCAGGATGATCCTGTCGTCCGCCGACGACATCGACGTGGTGGCGGAGGCCGCCGACGGCCGGCAGGCGCTGGAGCTGGCCCGCGCCCACCGGGCGGACGTCGTCCTGCTGGACATCCAGATGCCGGTGATGGACGGCCTGACGGCGCTCGCCGAGCTGCCGAGGGCCGCCCCCGGCGCGCGGGCGCTGATCCTCACCACCTTCGGGGAGCGCGAGAACGTGTTGCGCGCCGTGAGCGACGGTGGTGCGGGCTTCCTGCTGAAGGACACCGCGCCGGGCGAGCTGATCCAGGCCGTCCGGGCGGCCGCCACCGGGCACGCGTTCCTGTCGCCCGCCGCGACCCGGCACATCGTGGACTCGCTGGCGGGCGGCCGGGCCGGGCCGGCCGCGGCCCGCGGGGCGCAGGCCCGGCGGCGGCTGGAGGTGCTGACCGAGCGGGAGCTGGAGGTCCTCGCCCTGCTCGGGGAGGGGCTCTCCAACGCGGACGCCGGTGCCCGGATCCACATGAGCGAGGCGACGGTGAAGACGTACGTCAGCCGGATCCTGGCCAAGCTCGGGTGCGACAACCGGGTGCAGGCGGCGCTGCTGGCCCGGGACGCGGGGCTGGACGGCGCGGGCTGAGGCGGGTCGACGGCCCGTTCGGTCCGTATCCGGAAGGGTCGTGTGCCATGCGCTGAGCGAGTTTTCGCTCACTCTCGGTAATTGTGGTGGTGAATGCCACATCGACGGCGAGTGGAATCGGGAACTCCGATCGGTGTGGTGACGGCGCGTCAGGTGGTCGTAGCGATTTGTCGACGGCGGGGGGTCGTCGGTCGGCCGACCTGGTGTGAGCGACCGCACGGAAATCGACCGTTTGGGCCCGGGAATCCGGTCAAAGCCGGTCTTTTCTCGGTCGACTACATGATCAATACCGCCGGTAACAGTCAACTGACCTGGGGCGTCCAAGAATTGCTTGATGCGGCCCGGGGGCCGCCCTTAGCTTCATTGGCGGTGCAACGAGCACCACCCGGGTTCACCCCCGACGCACCGCCCGCCGACTGACCACCGGCGCGAGGGCGGTGCCCGTCGACGCGACCGGCCCCAACGGGCCGGCGGCGAGCGGGGGGTGGCTGGGGCGGCACGGCACGTCGGAAACGTGCCCGGCCGCCCGTCGAGCGAGGGAGCGAAAGCCGGCCCCGGCAGGGGTCTGGTTCCGCATGCCTGCCCGGGGCTTGTCGAGAGGAATTCCATGGATCCCCGTCACGAGACCGCCGCTTCCACCACCGTCGACAGCACCATCAACGGCACCAACGGCACTGCCAAGCGCAACCGGGTCCGGCTGGCTGTCGTCGCGGGCGCCGCCCTGGCGGCGCTGCCGGTGGCCGGCCTCGTCACGGCCACCTCGGCCTCGGCCGCCCCCGCCTCCTCCTGGGACAGCGTCGCCCAGTGCGAGAGCGGCGGCAACTGGAGCATCAGCACCGGCAACGGCTACTACGGCGGGCTCCAGTTCAACCCGTCCACCTGGCGTGCGTACGGCGGCACCGCGTACGCCCCGCAGGCCCACCAGGCGAGCAAGTCGCAGCAGATCGCCGTCGCCGAGAAGGTGCTCGCCAAGCAGGGCCCGGGCGCCTGGCCGGTCTGCTCGGCGCGGGCCGGGCTCAGCAGGGGCGGCGCGCCGGCCGTCGTCGACAGCGCGCCCGCCCAGGCGCCGCAGCCGGCCAAGCAGCAGCAGCCCGCCAAGGCGCAGCCGGCCAAGCCGGCCCAGGCCCCGAGCCAGAAGCCGACGGCCCGCAAGGCGGCGCCGGCGCCGCAGGGCCAGTCCCAGGCCCCGTCCTCGTCGAAGGGTGCCGCGAAGCCCGCCGCGCCCGCGAAGCCCGCCGCCGCCGGCGGCTACACCGTCAAGAGCGGTGACACGCTGAGCGGCATCGCGGCCAAGTTCGGCCTCGACCCGGCCGGGCTGCACGCCAGGAACGCGAAGGTGATCGGCACCAACCCGAACCTGATCTTCCCGGGCCAGACCCTGTCGTTCTGACCTCCCGTCCACAGCGGCGCTCCACCTGCCCCGGCATCCCCCTGCCCGGGGTCCCGCACGGCCACCCCGGCCCCCGGGGGTGGCCGTGCGGCGTGTCGCGGGGCGCCCGACCCGCCGGTAGTTGAACGTTGAACGCGACGTCCGAATACCGCCGGACCGGAGGGCCGCGCGGGCCGAGGATCGAGTCATGTCCGCGAACGACCTGAGGAGTTCTGGCGATATGACTACGACCACGCTCGCGAAGCTCGACGGCAGGGTGGCGCTGGTGACCGGCGGCAGCCGGGGCATCGGGGAGGCCGTGGCCCTGCGGCTCGCCGAGGACGGCGCCGACGTGGTGGTGACCTACCTCGGCAGCGCCGAACGGGCCGAGGCGGTAGCGGCGAAGATCACCGCGATGGGCCGCCGGGGCTGGGCGGTCCGGGCCGACAGTGCCGACCCGCAGGAGGTGCAGGCCGTCGTCGAGGCGGTCGCCGAGCGGTTCGGGCGGCTGGACATCCTGGTCAACAACGCCGGGGTGGGCTTCATCGGCCCGATCGAGGAGACCGGCCCGGCCGACATCGACCGGGTGCTGGAGGTCAACGTCCGGGCCCCGTACCTGTTCGCCCGGGCCGCCGTCGCCCATCTGACCGAGGGCGGCCGGATCGTGACCATCGGCAGCTGCATGGCCAAGCGGGCCGCCTTCCCCGGCGGCAGCCTCTACTCGACCAGCAAGGCGGCGATGATCGGGCTCACCAAGGCGCTGGCCCGGGAGCTGGGCCCGCGCGGGATCACCGTCAACCTGGTCCACCCCGGCCCGATCGACACCGACATGAACCCGGCGGACGGCCCGTCGGCCGACTTCCAGTCCGGCTTCACCGCGGTCGGCGGCTTCGGCCGGCCGGACGACGTCGCCGCGACCGTCGCCCACCTGGCGGGCGCCGGGGGCCGCTACGTCACCGGTGCGGAGATCGCCGTGGACGGCGGGTTCGCCGTCTGATCCGCCCCGCGCCGGCGGCCGGCCCGGGGTGTTGCTCCGGGCCGGTTGTCGGTGCCTCCGCTTACGATCGGCCGGACCGACCACGAGTGCGGGTCCGGCGCGGCCCCGACGACGGAGAGGTGCGACATGTCCGGAGCGGAAGACCCGATCGAGCTGCTCGCCCGTGCCCTCGCGCAGACCGCCGGCCTGATCGACGGCGTCGGCGCCGAGCTGGCCGGCCACCCGACGCCCTGCCGTTCCTGGGACGTCGGGCAGTTGATCAGCCATCTGCTGCACGACCTGCGGCAGTTCACCCTCCGGGCAGAGGGCGGCTCGCCCGACTGGTCGGAGCCCTTCGAGCGGGTCGAGGACGACTGGCTGCACCGCTTCGAGGCGGGCGCCGAGCGGCTGGTGGCCGCCTGGCGCGAGGCGGGGGGCCTCGACGGCGTCATCGAGGTGCCCGGCGTCGGCGAACTGCCGGCCCGCTTCCCGGTGGACCAGCAGATCGCCGAGTTCGCCGTGCACGGCTGGGACCTCGCCCGCGCCACCGGCCAGTCCACCGCCGGACTGGACCACGAGGTGGCCGAGGCCTCGCTCGACTGGGGGCGCGGCGCGCTGCGGCCGCAGTACCGGGGGAGCGAGGAGGAGCAGCACGCCTTCGGCCCCGAGGTCACGGCCGCCGACGACGCGCCGGTGTACGACCGGCTCGCCGCCTTCTTCGGCCGCGACCCGCAGGCGGCGGGGTAGGTCTCAGCCGCGGCTCCAGACGAAGGAGATCTCCGGGTAGCGCGGCGAGGGCGCGTTCAGCAAGGGCGACGGGCGCCCGCGCAGGAAGCGGTCGAAGTGCGCGCGGACGTAGGCGCGGGTCAGTTCGGCGCCGCGCGCCGGGGTGATGGTGCCGAGCAGTTGGGCGTACTGTTCGGCCGGCAGGTGGTCGGCGAGGCGGCCGGGGCCGGCGGTGTACGGCAGGTCGGTGAAGCTCAGGTGGCCGGAGTCGCGCTGGAGCAGGTGGCGCCCCCAGCCGCGCTGGTGCTCGCGCCAGCGCTGCCAGGTCTCGTGGTCGGCCAGCGAGGTGAGCAGCAGGAACGGCCGGTCCAGCCCCTCGTCCGGCACCGGCGAGCCGAAGAAGCCGCCGTCCAGGTTGAGCCCCGCCGCGAACCGCCGGTCCTGGCGGACCGCCTCGGCGGCGGCCGCCCCGCCCATCGAGTGGCCGAGCACGCCGATCCGCCCCGGGTCGGCGCACGGCAGGCCGTGGTGCCGCCGGGCCGTTCGGCCGGTGGTCAACTCCGTGGCGACGAAGCGCAGATCGGCCACCCGGGCGGCGATCTCCTTGCTCTCGGTGGCCCCCCAGTCGGCCGGGTCGTCCGCCAGGGCGCTGTGCACCAGCCGGCCGTCCGGGAACTCGACGGCGGCAGCGTCGTAGGTGTGGTCGACGGCCGCGACCAGGTAGCCGTGGGCCGCCAACTCCTCGGCCAGCGCGGTGCAGTTGGCGCGCCCGCCCTTGCGGCCGTGGCCGAGCAGCAGCAGCGGCAGCGCGCCCGGGGCGGCCGGTGCGCCGAGGCGTGCGGTCGGGCGCAGCCGGATGATGGTGCCCGGATCCAGCAGGCCCTGCTCCACCAAGGCCGCCACGCGCGCCGTGGTGTACGGCGCGCGCGGGCGCCCGGCGGCGCTCTGAGCGGGGTACCAGAGCTGCACCATCAGCTCGCGGGGCGCGGGTACGGGCGCGAACGGGTCCTGCCGGTCCTCGTCGACGAGGTGCAGCGACACCGTGCCGACTGTCCGGCGCACGGTCGGCGCCGGTAGGTCGATCGGCGCGGCGGACGGTGCGGCAGGTGGTGCGGCAGGGGGCGCGGCGACGGGTGACGCGGGGGCGGCGTACGCCGTCGTGCCCGGCAGCGCGAGCGCCGCACCACCCAGTCCCGCGAATGTGAGCAGCGAACGGCGCCCGATCATGGCCATCCACCCTTCGGATCATCGGATGTGATGAAAGGTCACCCTAGGTGGAACGGCCCGCCGGGAACAGGGGCTGCCCGCTCGGTGGACACGGGGGTGGTCAGACCGCGGTGAGGGCCAGGCGGATCCAGCGCTGGGCCTCGGCGGTGGCGCGGTCGAGGGCGAGTGCCCCGGGGGCGGTCGCGGCCTGGACGATCAGGCCCTTGAGCAGGCCGACCACCGCCGTCGCGGCCGCGTCCGGGTCGACCTCCGGGCGCACCTCGCCGTCGGCCGTGCCCTGGCGCACCACGTCGGCGACCCACTCGCGCATCCTGGCGTCCAGCCGGGCGACGCCCTCGGTGAGTTCGGAGGAGCCGGCGAGCGCCTCGGCGCCCAGGACGACGAAGGCCCGGCCGAGGTCGGTCGGCTGCCGCACCCCGTCGAGGCAGGCCTGGGCGAAGGCGCAGAGTTCCTCGACGGCGCGCGCGCCGCTGCGCTCCGGCGCGGCGGCGGCCATCGCCTCGGCGAGCGCCGCCTCCTGGAGCCGGGCCAGCAGGGCGCCCTTGGAGCCGAAGTAGTGCGAGGCCAGTCCGCGGCTGAAGCCGGCCTCCTCGCCGACCCGGGCCAGGGTCACCCCGGCGCTGCCGTGCTCGGCGACCAGGCGCGCGGCGGCGGCGAGCAGCGCCCGTTCGGCCCGTTCGCGCCGCTCGGCCTGGGTGCGGCGGGTCGGCTCCGGATGCTCCGCCGGTGCGGGGGAGGGGGCTGTCGGGGAAACGTGCGTGGGCATACCACCATGCTAGGGTGGAACTTGCTTGTTGAACAACAAGTAAGTTCGGATGGTGCGGCCGCCGACCGCGCCACCGCTGTGGAAGGGAACCGGGATGACCGCCACGATGCTCGCCGGCCGGCTCGACGTCGCGAAGGGCGCCTTCGCCGTGGAGGAGGTGCCGGTGCCCACGCCGGGGCCTGGCCAGGTCCTGATCAAGGTCGGCGCCGCCGGCGTCTGCCTCTCGGACGTCCACCTGATCGAGGGCATGCTCAAGCCGCTGCACCTGAAGGGGGACAAGGTCACCCTCGGCCACGAGGTCGCGGGCACCGTGCACGGCCTGGGCGAGGGCGTGCGCACCGCCGCCGTCGGCGACCGCGTGCTGCTCCAGGCCGGCGAGAGCCGCAACGGCGTCGTGCTCACCCGGGGTGTCGACTACGACGGGGGCTGGGCCGAGTACGCGCTGGCCACCGCGGAGACCCTGGTGCCGATCCCCGACGACCTGCCGTTCGAGCAGGCCTGCTTCATCCCGGACGCGGTCTCCACCCCGTGGGCCGCCATCACCGGCACCGGCGCCGTCCGCCCGGCCGAGGCCGTCGGCGTCTGGGGCGTGGGCGGTCTCGGCGCCCACGGCGTCCAGCTGCTGCGTGCCGTCGGCGCCCACCCGATCGTGGCGGTCGACCCGCTGCCCGCCGCCCGCGAGCGGGCCCTCGCCTTCGGCGCCGACGCCGCGCTCGACCCGGGCGACCCGGACTTCGCCGACCGGCTGCGCGCCGCGACCCGGGGCCGTCCGCTGGCCGCCGCGTTCGACTTCGCCGGGGTGGCCCCGGTCCGCGAGCAGGCGATGGCCTCGCTCGGCGAGCACGGCCGCCTGGTGCTGGTCGGCCTGACGGACAAGCCGCTGACCGTCACCAACGGCACCCTCGTCAGCTACCTGCGCCAGCAGATCCGCGGCCACTACGGCTCGGAGGGCAAGGACGTCGTCGACCTGGTCGACCTGGTCCGCGGCGGGCGCCTGGAGTTCTCCCGCTCGGTGAGCGGCACCTTCCCGCTGGCCCGGGCCGCCGAGGCGGTCGAGGCCCTGGAGCAGAAGAAGGGCGACCCGATCCGGCTGGTCCTCACCCCCTGACCGGAGGGGTGGCGTAGCCTCCCCCGTGTGGTGCACGGTGCACCGCACGGGGAGGGGTGCCGGATGCTCGGATGGTGGTTCGTGGTCAAGGGCCCGGCCGTGGGGGACGGCGAGGGCGAGGTCCTCGCCAAGTGGGAGACCGGCCTCGGCGGGCTCCACTGGATCGCCGCCCTGGCCTCGGCCGGGCGGGCGGAGCAGCTGCGGTTCGACGGCTACCCGCTGCGCTACACCGCCAGGGCCGGTGACGTCCTGCCGCTGCTCGCCGACGGCTCGGTGTTCGAGGGCGGGCCCGGTGCCGACCACCGGCCGCGCGAGCTGGACGCCGGGCGGATCGCCGCCTGCCCGCCGGACGCGCTGCTCACCGTCGACGCCTGGGACCAGTCCTGACCGGAACCGGGTCAGCCGGCCGCGGAGATGCGGGCGGCGGCGGTGCGGGCGGCGGCGCGCTTGACGGCCTCGCGGATCCGGGGGTAGCTGCCGCAGCGGCAGACGTTCTGGATCCGGTCGATGTCGGCGTCGGTGGGCGCCGGGGTGTGGCGCAGCAGGGCGACCGCCGTCATGATCTGGCCGGGCTGGCAGAAGCCGCACTGGGCGACGTCGCACTCCAGCCAGGCCTCCTGGACGGGGTGCAGGACGTCGCCGTCGGCGAGGCCCTCGATGGTGGTGACCCGGCGGTCCGCGCAGTCCTTGACCGGCACGATGCAGGGCTGGAACTCCTCGTCGTCCAGGTGGCTGGTGCAGGAGCGGCAGACGCCGACCCCGCAGCCGTACTTGGGGCCGGTGACGCCGAGCTTGTCGCGCAGTACCCAGAGCAGCGGCATGTCGTCCGGGGCCTCGACGGTGACGGGCCGGCCGTTGAGGACGAAGGTGTGGCTGGGCATGGGGGCGCGTTTCCTCGGGATCGTCGAGCAGGGGCGGGGCAGGGCGGGAACGGGGGCGGGGGCGTGCTGCGGGGTCAGAAGTTGATCGGGAAGGATCGCGGGCCGGTGCCGGTCGCCCTGGCGTAGGCGTTGGCCACCGCGGCGGAGGCCGCCGGGACGCCCAGTTCGCCCGCGCCGCCCGGCGGTCCGCCCGGTGGCAGCAGGTGGATCTCGACCACCGGCGGGCTGTGCTTCTGCCGCGCGTAGTGGAAGTCGCCGTAGCTGCCCTCGCGGACGGTGCCGCGGTCGATGTGGTTGCCGGCCTGGAGGATCACCGAGATGCCGTCGATCAGCGCGCCGGTCAGCTGGGCCTCCAGCCCGGTCGGGTTGATCACCGTGCCCAGGTCGGCGGCGATCACCGCCTTGGTCACCCGGGGCTGGGTGGGCTCGGAGGCGTCGAGTTCGACCAGGTAGGCGGCGCGTCCGCCGTTCTCGGCGTGGTAGCCGATGCCCTGGGCCTGGCCCGGCGGCATGGCGCGGCCCCAGCGGCCGGCCTTGGCGACGGTGTCGAGGACGGCCCGGCCGGCCGGGTCGCGCAGCCGGGCGCGTCGGAAGGCCACCGGGTCCTGGCCGAAGCGGCGGGCCAGCTCGTCCACCATGATCTCGTCGGCCACCCGTACGGTGCCGGAGTAGACGGAGCGCCAGCTGCCGGTCGGGATCTCCAGCGGGACCTCGGCGAGCAGCTGGGTCGGGATGCCCACGTCGTACGGGTTGCTCTGGCTGAGCAGGAAGAACGCCTGGGCGACCGACAGCCCGGCGACCTCCAGCTGGAAGCCGGCGGCGGTGAGCGCCTCGCCGAGGCCGTGGCCGAAGTCGGTCCGCACGGAGGCGACCCGGTGCTCGTAGCCGAGCACCTGGCCGAGCCCGTAGGTGGCGCGGATCCGGTGGTGGGTGGCCGGGCGCATCCGGCCGTGGCGCATGTCGTCGTTGCGGGTCCACATCAGCTTGACCGGGCGGCCGGCCGCCCGGGAGATCCGCGCGGCCTCCAGGGCGGCGTCGTAGAACAGCCGTCGGCCGAACGATCCGCCGCCGCGTACCACGTGGACGGTCACCGCTTCCTGCGGCAGGCCGAGTTCGGCGGCGATGGTCTGCTGCGCGACCACCGGGGTCTGCGCGGCGAACCAGACCTCGGCGCGGTTCGGGCGGACGTCGGCGACCGCCGTCAGCACCTCCATCGGCGCGTGGTTGACGAAGGCGAAGTCGAACTCGCCGTCCACGTACTGGGTGAGCAGCGGGGGCACCAGGAACGGCGCGTGCGCGGCGCGCAGCCGCTTCCTGATGTCGGCGTCGGAGAGCGCGGCGACCGGGCCGGGGTGCCAGGTGGTGCGCAGCGCGTCGCGGGCCCTGAGCGCCTGGTCGAACGTTTCGGCGAGGACGGCGACCCCGCTCGGGACGGTGACGACGCCGAGCACGCCGGGCATGGCGCGGGCGGCGGAGGCGTCCAGGGTGGCCAGCGTGCCGTTGATGGTGGTGGGGCGCGCGACGACGGTCGGCACCGCGCCGGGCACGGCGAGGTCCCCGGCGTACTGGGCACGGCCGGTGACGATGTCGCGGGCGTCGATCCGGCCGGTGGGGCGGCCGATCACCCGGCGCTGCTCGGCGGGCTTGGGGGTGGCGGGCACGGCGGGCACCGCGATCGCGGCGGCCGCGGCGGCGAGGTCGCCGTAGCCGGCCCGGCGGCCGTCGGGGGCGAGCACGGCGGAGTCGGCGGTGCGCAGGGTGCCGACCGGCAGCGACCAGCGCAGGGCGGCGGCGGTGACCAGCCGGGCGCGGGCGGCGGCGGCCACCGCGCGCACCGGGTCGTACAGCGTGCGCACCGAGTTGGAGGCGCCGGTGAGCTGGTTGAACAGCAGGTCGGGGCGGCTGTCGGAGAGCGGGACGTCGACGTCGGCGAGGCGGGCGTCGAGCTCCTCGGCGACCATCATCGCGACGGTGGTGGTGAGGCCCTGGCCGACCTCCAGCCGGGGCAGGTGGAGCGCGGCGCGGCCGGCGGCGGTGATCTCCAGCACGAGCAGGTGCGCGGTGGGCAGTCCGGCGACCTGGAGGGCCTGGCCGAGGTCGACGATGTCGGGGACGCCGGGCAGGCCGAGCAGCGGTGACGGGGCCGCCGCGGCCTCGGCGGCCCGGGCGGCGGCGGGCGCGGCGGCGTCCAGGCCGGCCCGGGCGGCGACGGTGAGGGTGGGCGCGGCGAGCAGGTACGTCAGGAAGCGGCGGCGGGCGGTGGTGGCGGGCGGCGGCCCGGCGGCGGGGCCCGCGCCCTCGGCGGAGCCCGCGCCCTCGGCGGGTGCGATGGAGGTGCTGATGGGAGGGCCCTTTCCGCCGGGTGACGGCTCCCGCCGGGCGGGAGGCCGCGAGGGTCCCGCCCCGGTGCCGGACGGCGCTCGCGGGGCGTGCACGTTCTGGTCGTGTTCACGATCGCGAACGGGAACGCGGTCGAGCATAGGAGGGCCCTACTGGCCGGTCAACACGCCTTTCCGGGGCGGGATCGGACAGCTGAACGGATGGCCGACGGGACGGACACGGAGGGCGCGGGAGACGCCGGGTGCGGGGTGGGGTACCGCCGTCCGGGTGACATGAGGCCCGGGGGCGCGCGCCCGACGGGAGGGGCGGGTGGGGGCACGGCCCGGCGCCGACGGGGGTACCGGGCGCCCCACTGGGCCGAGGTGATCGGACGTCAGGTCCGCCGGCAGGTCATACGGTGAATGATGATCTTCGGCCAACGGCCGCACTGTTTCCCGTCAATCCGCCCCTGAAAAAGGGGATTGACGCCCATTCGGCCTGCTCCCGAGAGAATCTCCCGTCGCACATCCCTTCCCCTGTTGATCGAGGCCTGACAGGCTGTCCGGGTTTGCAGAACCGGAGGAGGTTTCGTGTCCCGTATCACCAGCGCGGCACTGGCGGTCACCAGTGCCCTCGCCCTCGTCGCCGGCTCCGCCGCCGCGGCCGTCGCCGCACCGGCCCCCGGCCCGGCCGCCGAGGCCAAGGTGGCACCGGTCGACTGGAAGCCCTGCAACCCCGACCCCACCCAGCCGGACCCCAAGATCTACGACTGCGCCGTCTACCAGGTGCCGCTCGACTACGACCACCCGAACGGCGACACCATCGGCATCGCGATGATGCGCCGCCGCGCGGCCGACCCGGCCAAGCGGATCGGCTCGCTCTTCCTCAACCCCGGCGGCCCGGGCGGCAGCGGCTACCTGTGGGCGACCACCACCCGCTTCGGCAAGGACGTCCAGGACCGCTTCGACCTGGTCGGCTTCGACCCGCGCGGCGTGGCCCGCAGCAACCCGCTCAAGTGCTTCACCACCGACGAGGAGGCCGCCGCCCTCAACGACCGGCTGACCGGCGTCCCGGTGACCAGGGCCGAGATAGCGCAGACCATCGACGCCACCGAGGACTACACCGACGCCTGCTCGCGCAACGCCGGCCCGCTCATCGAGTACATGTCGACCATCAACGTGGTCCGCGACCTCGACCGGATGCGCCGCGCCGTCGGCGACGCCAAGCTCAACTTCGCCGGCTTCTCCTACGGCACCCTCATCGGCGCCACCTACGCGGGCATGTACCCGGACAAGGTCCGCGCGCTGATCGTCGACGGCAACGTCGACCCCAACCTGCGGATGCACAACGGCGTCGAGTACGACCGCCAGCGTGCCACCGGCTTCGAGGTCGCCCTCGCCGAGTACCTCAAGCGCTGCCAGAGCGCCGGTGCCCCGCGCTGCGCCTTCGGCGACGGCGACACCCGCACCAAGTTCGACGCCATCCGCGACCACCTGCGCACCGACCCGGTCACCCTGCCGGACGGCACCCGGGTCACCCTCTCCAGCTTCACCAGCCAGGTCGCCAACGCCCTGTACGCGCAGAGCCGCCAGGCGCCGCTCGCCAAGGCCCTCCAGGGGCTGCACCAGGTGATCCAGGCCCCGGCCGCCGCCCAGGGCCTGGCCGCCGCGGCCCCGGCCGACCCGGCTGCCGTCGAGGACGCCAAGGTGCTCGCGACCACCGTGCCGACCGCGCTGCGCGAGGCCCTGCCGGAGACCCCGTACTCGGCCGACGACTCCTACTACGGCGTCAACTGCCAGGACAAGCCCTACCCGTCCAACCCGTGGACCTTCGTCAACCTGGCCAAGGCCTGGGAGAAGGAGTCCCCGACCTTCGGCCGCTACCAGGCCTTCGACGGCCCGACCTGCTCCTCCTGGCCGGCCCCGGCCCGCGACGCCGAGCGCTTCACCGGCCCGTGGCACCGGAAGACCGCCGCCCCGGTGATGGTCATCGGCAACCTCTACGACCCGGCCACCAACTACACCTTCTCCCAGCGGATGCAGCGCCAGCTGGGCAACGCGGTGCTGGTCTCGGTCGACGTGGTCGAGCACTGCGCCGTCGGCCGCAGCAAGGAGCTGGGCAAGCTGGTCACCGACTACCTGGTGAACCAGAAGGCCCCCGCCCCCGGTCAGCTGCTGAAGCCGGACGTCGAGGCGTTCCCGCCGGTCGCCTGACGCCCGACCTTCCTGAATCAGAACGGCCCGCCCCCGGAAACAGCCTTCCGGGGGCGGGCCGTTCGGCCTCGGGCGGCTCAGACGTCGGTGAGCGGGACGTCCGGGTCGGCCAGCGCCTTCGCGTCCACCGTCCGCCCCGAGCGGACCAGCTCCCGGATCGGGTCGGTGACGTCCCAGACGTTCACGTTCATGCCCGCCAGCACCCGGCCGCCGGACAGCCAGAAGGCGATGAACTCGCGGGTAGCCGGGTCGCCCCGGAACACCACCTGGTCGTAGCCGCCCGGCTCCACCCAGCCGACGTACTCCATGCCGAGGTCGTACTGGTCGGTGAAGAAGTAGGGGACGCGGTCGTACACCGCGTCCTCGCCGAGCATCGCCCGGGCCGCCGTCTGCGGCTGGTTGAGGGCGTTCGCCCAGTGCTCGACGCGCAGGTGGCGCCCGAACAGCGGGTGGTAGGCGTTGGCGACGTCGCCCGCCGCGTGGATGTCCGGGTCCGAGGTGCGCAGGTGCTCGTCCGTCTTGACGCCGTTGTCGACCTCCAGGCCGGCCGCCTCGGCGAGCGCGGTGTCCGGGGCGATGCCGATGCCCACCACCACCGTGTCCGCCGCCACCGTCGTGCCGTCCGCCAGCCGCACCCCGGTCACCCGGCCGCCCTCGCCGGTCAGCTCCGCGACCTGCACGCCGAACCGCAGGTCCACCCCGTGGTCGCGGTGCAGGTCGGCGAAGACCTGCGCCACCTCCCGGCCCAGCACCCGCAGCAGCGGCAGCTCGGCCGCCTCCAGCACCGTCACCTCGGCGCCCGCCGCCCGCGCCGCGGCCGTCGCCTCCAGCCCGATCCAGCCCGCGCCGACCACCACCACCCGGGCGCCCGCGCGGAACGACTCGCGGATCCGCTCGCTGTCCTCCACCCGCCGCAGGTAGTGCACGCCCTCCTGCTCCGCCCCGGGCACCGGCAGCCGGCGCGGCACCGAGCCGGTGGTCAGCAGCAGCTTCGCGTACTCCACCCGCCCGTCGTCGGCCAGCGTCACCGTGTGCCCGGCCGGGTCGACGGCCACCACCCGCGTGCCCAGCCGCAGCGTCACATCGTGCTCGGCGTACCACTGCGGGGGGTGGACGTAGATCTTCTCCCGGTCCGTCCCGCCCAGCAGATAGCCCTTGGACAGCGGCGGACGCTCGTACGGGCGCTCGTGCTCGTCGCCGATCAGCACGATGCCGCCGGTGTACCCCGCCTCGCGCAGCGCCTGCGCGGCCTTCGCGCCGCCGAGGGAGGCGCCGACGATCACGATCGGGCGCTCGCGCCCGCCGCCCCCGCTGCCCGTGCTGTCCGTGCTCATGGTGAACTCCTCGCTCTCCGGCGGAAATCACCGACAGCCTGCCGCCGGACGGCGGAGCTGTCGAGACGGCGTCCGGCGCGCCGCGGCGGCTCCCCCGAACGGGTGACGCGCCGGAGCCCGGAGCACGGTCAGGGCGTCATCGCGTCCCGGACCAGCGCGGTGTCGGTGAACTGCTCGAACCGCACGATCCGCCCGCCGCGCACCGTGAAGTGGTGCACCACCCGCACGGCCAGCGGCCGCCCGGTGGCCTTGTGCACCGCCGTGTACCGGCCCAGCACCACCACGTCCTCCCCGGACACCACGTACCGGTCGTCGTGCACCGTCCACTCCTCCCACTCCGCGGCCAGCCGCTCCATCACCCCGCCGGTCACGCCCTTCGGCGTCCGGTAGGTGCCGGCCAGCGGGAAGCCCGCCATCTCCGTCCACTCCACGTCGTCGGCGAGCGTCGCCCGCAACGCCCCCAGGTCACCGCGCGCCGAGGCCAGGTACAGGCGGCGCACCACGTCCGCCGGGGCCTCGGACTGCGCGAAAGCGGCCTCCGACCGCGGGATCTCGATCATCGCGCTCAGCCCCAGGCCAGCTCGCCCTTGGCGGCCTTCGTCCCGAGATCGACCGCCAGCCGCATGCCCAGCTCCGGGAAGCGCTGCTCCAGCGCCTCCCTGGCCGCCGCCGCGTCCGGTGAGCGGCCCACCTCCGTCTCGAAGGCCCGCAGGTAGTCCCGGGTGTGGTCGATCGAGGAGGTGTCGGTCGGCGCGTCCGCGGTCCGGTGCCCGGCCACCACGAAGGCCGGGTCCAGCGCCGCCATGCCGTCCAGCAGGTCGATCCACGCCGCCCGCTGCTCCGGCGCCGGCGTGTCCGCCGTCCACACGTGCAGCCCCTGGAACAGCAGCACCCCGCCGAGCACCGTGCGGTGGTGGTGCTGCCACAGGTAGTGCCGGTCCGGTAGGTGGAAGTCCGCCCCGCGCAGCTCGAAGCGGTGGCCCTCGAAGACCAGCTCGTCGCCGTGCAGCACCTCGGGCCGCACCAGTCTGGTCGGCAGCTCCGGCCCCAGGTGCGCCCAGGCCCGCACCTTGGCGTCGAAGGTCTCCTGGATGTGCTCGACGGTCGACGCGGAGGCCAGGAACCGCGCCTGCGGGAAGACGTCCTGCACCTCCTGGGCGCCGAAGTAGAAGTCCGGGTCGCCGTGGCTGATGAACACCGTGGTCAGCCGCTTCCCGCCGGCCCGCACCCGCTCCGCGAGGTGCCGCCCGTCGGAGCGGGTGAACCCGGCGTCCACCAGCAGCGCGTCCTGCGGCCCGGTGACCAGGACGGACGTCTTGTTCAGCGAGCTGTCCGGGCTGTCGATGACCTCGAAGTCGAGGGCGCTCATGAGCGTCGTCCTTCCTCTGGGCGTTGTCCTTCCCCGGGACCGGGAGCCGGGCGCGTACGCGTGCCCCGTCGCCCAGCATCGGCGACCCGCCGCCCGCCCGCACCCCGGGCCGGACGGAGCCGGGCGACGGCCACCGCGGCGAGCAGGGTGGCGCCGGCCAGCACCGGCCACAGCACGCCCGGGCCGACGGCGAGCAGCGCGGTCAGGGCGGCCGGGGCGGCCGCGCGGCCGACGCCCGTCGACAGCTCCCAGCGGGCCAGGGCGCGGCCGAGCTGCCCGGGCGGGGCGCTCGCGGTGACCAGGGCGGTGCCCGCGCCGGAGTAGAGGATCTCGCCGAGCGTGAAGAGGACGGACACCAGCGCCACGCCGGCCGCCCCGGCGGTGCCGCCGAGCGAGCCGGCCGCCCAGAAGCCCAGGTAGGAGAGGGCGAGCGCGACGCCGCCGGCGGCCAGCACGGTGTGCCGGGAGCGCTGCGCGAGCCGGAGCACCACGGCCAGCTGGAGGGTGATCACCAGCACCGTGTTGCCCACGAACACCCCCGAGGACCAGGCCGCGGAAGCGTGCAGATGCAGCACCAGCAGGGCGGGCAGGGCCACCTCCAGGACGTCGAAGCAGAACGCGAAGGGCAGGTTGGCGACGCTGAGCGCGGTGATCCGGCGCAGCGCGGGGTCCTCGACGCGGCCGGACCCGGCGGGGGCCGGGGACGCCGGGGAGCTCGGGGACTCCGGGGAGGTCGCGGACGCCGGGGGAGCCGGGGGAGCCTGCGGCGCCCGGGGAGCGGTCACCCGCAGCGAGTGCACCAGCACCGCCGACAGCAGGCAGGCCGCGCCGGTCACCCCCGCGAGCAGCCGCAGCGCCCCCGGGCCGCCCGCCACCGCGAGCGTCGCCAGCAGCGCGCCCGCGCCCAGCCCGGCGTTGCGCAGCGTCCGCCCGGCGGCCAGCGCGGCGTCCCGGGTGCGGCCCTCGGTCAGCGTCGCGACGACCGCGGCGTGGGTGGCCGGCCAGGACTGGCTGCCCACCCCGAGCAGCACGGCCGCCGCCGCGAACCCCGCCGGGCCGTCGGCCGCCAGCAGCGCCACCGACCCGGCCGCCCGCACCAGCATGGTCGCCGCCGCCGGCAGGCTGCGCGCGCCCCGGTCGATCCACCGGCCGGTCACCGGGAGGACGAGCAGGCCCGCGACCATCCCGGCGGACATCGCGAGGCCCGCCGCCCCGGCGTCCAGCCCGAGCACCCCGATGCCGTAGAGCAGCAGGAACGGCCGCAGCAGACCGGTGCCGAGCGCGTCCACCAGCAGCGCCGCCGCGTAGCGCGGGCCGCCCGCTGAGGTGAGCAGGCCGAGCAGGGCGGCCGGGCCGCTGCGGGGTTCCGGGGCGCTCCGGGGTCCTGGGGCGCTGCGGGCTTCCGGGCCGAGGGGCGGCTTCTTCGGGCTCTGGATCAGGGTCATGAGCGGTACCGTCGGTCCGGGACCTTCCCCCGGGCACGCGGATTGACGACTACCGTCAATCCGGGGCGGGCGCCCCCGGCGCGGATGACAGGATCGGGACCGTGAGCCTGACCATCGACATCACCGACCTGCCCGACGAACGCCTGCTGTTCACCCCCTCGCCGCTGGCCGAACTCAGCGCGATGCTGCACGTGCTCGCCGAACCCGCGCACCACCCCGCCCTGCACGGCTGGGCGGCGAGCACCACGGCGGCCGTCCCGCCCGCGCTCGCCGAACGGCTCGCCGAGGCCGCCTTCGTCTGGCGCTCCTCGCGCGCCGACTTCCTCGTCCCCGGCCTGCCCGGCGCGACGCTCACCGAGGAACTGGACGCCGTCGACCGGATCGACGACGAGCAGTACGTACGGGCCGCACTCGTGATGACCTGCGGCGCCTCCCGGCTGGCAGGCCGCCTCGCCTCGCCGCTCACCGACCCGGTCGCGCAGGAGCGGGCCCGCGAACTGGCCCTGGCCCGCGGACCCCGGCAGGCCGAGTTCGCCGACCGGCTGCTCACCGACCCGCCCGCCGTCAGGGCGCTGGTGCGGCGGATGCTGGAGGACTGCGTGGACGCGTTCTTCGCCGACGCCTGGCGGCGGGTGCTGCCCGAACTCGCCGCCGACGCCCGCCGCAAGACCGACCTGCTGGTGCGGCACGGCGCGGCCGAGGCACTGGCCGCCGTCTCCGCCTCGGTGCAGTTGGAGGACAGCGGCGAGGGGCGGCGCCGGATCGTCATCGACAAGCTCCAGGACAACACCACCAGCGGGAGCGCCGCCGGCGGCGTCACCTTCGTCCCGACCGCCTTCGGCCGCCCGCACCTGCTGGTGGTCTCCGCGCCCGGCTGGCGTCCGGTGGTGCAGTACCCCGTCGCCGAGCAGGGCGTGCCCGAGCCGGTGTCGCTCGCCGTGGTCCAGCAGCGGCTGGAGGCGCTCGCCCACCCCGTGCGCCTGCGGCTCGCCCGCACCATCGCCCGCGGCCCGCACACCACGGGCGAGCTCGCCGCCGCCTGGCAGCTCAGCGCGCCCGAGGTCTCCCGGCACCTGGCGGTGCTCCGCAGGGCCGGGCTGCTGACCACCCATCGGCGCGGCCGGTACATGCTGTACCAGCTCGACCTCGCGGGCAGCGCCCGGCTCGGCACCGACCTGCTGGAGGCGGTGCTGCGGTGAGGGGGAACACGGGTGCGACGGGGCGCGTTGGGGCGGTCATGACCAGTGACGACGCCGCCGGCGCCCCCGAGATCCTCCGCTACGCCGCCTTCTCCGCCGACCCCGAGGGCGGCAACCCGGCGGGCGTGGTGCTCGACGCCGCCGGCCTGTCCGACGGGCGGATGCTCGCCATCGCCGCCGAGGTCGGCTACTCGGAGACCGCCTTCCTGACGCCCGACCCGGCGGGCGGCTACGCGGTGCGCTACTTCAGCCCGCTGGCGGAGGTGCCGTTCTGCGGCCACGCCACCGTCGCCTCCGCCGTCGCGCTCGCCGAGCGGGTCGGCCCGGGGCGCTACCTCTACCGCACGGCGGCGGGCGAGGTACCGGTCGAGGTGGCCGAGGACGCCGACGGCACCCTGCGCGCCACCCTCACCAGCGTCGAGCCGCACGTCACGGAGACCGGCGAGGCCGACGTCGCGGAGGCGCTCGCCCAGCTCGGCTGGGCACCCGGCGACCTCGACCCCGCGCTGCCGCCCCGTTACGCCTACGCGGGCGCCCGGCACCTGGTGCTGGCCGCCGCGACCCGTGAGCGGCTGGCGCGACTCGCCTACGACTTCGACGGCCTCGCCGCCTTCATGACCGCCCGCGACCTGACCACCGTCCAACTGGTCTGGCGCGCCGCCCCCGACGTCTTCCACGTCCGCGACCCCTTCCCGGTCGGCGGCGTCGTCGAGGACCCGGCCACCGGCGCGGCCGCCGCCGCCTTCGGCGCCTACCTGCGCGCCCTGGACCCCGCCGCCGCCCCGGCCACCGTCACCCTCCACCAGGGCGAGGACCTCGGCCGCCCCGGCACCCTCCACGTCGACCTGCACTCGGCCTCCCCCCGGGTGCGGGTCTCCGGCGCGGCGGTGGCCATCCCGTAGGCCCAGGGGGCTGGTGGCTTCAGGAGGCCGGTTGCGGGGCACGGGGGTCGCCGAACACGAGGGCCACCCAGGCGTCGAGCCGGCGGCCGAAGGCAGCGGCCGAGCCGATCCCCGCGCCCGGGAGCGCCCCGGCGCCGCCCGCACCGGTGGTGAAGTCGGCATCGGCCCAGCCGCCCCGGAAGAGCACCACGGACAGCAGGGCGTCCGCAGGGCCGGAGAGCAGGACACCCACCGCGTCGGGCTCCACCACCGTGACCGGTCCGTCTCCAGCCGGCGCGGACCCGACGTGGCCCCCGCACGCCAGGTCACCCGCTCCACCACCAGCCCGGCAGCCGCCCACCCGGGCCGCCGCGCGGCCACCACGGCGGCCGCCTCGTCGAGGGCCACAATGCTTTCCACGGGATGGATCATGCCCGCCCGCGGCGGCGGGGAGGCTGCCGAGCCGGGCACCGTCCGCACCGTGATCAAGTACTACCCGGTCAGGCGCGGGCGGGTACTGCCGATGGCGCGGCTCGCGGAAGGCCTGCTGCCGGGCCGGGCTTCCTCACCACGGTGCGGCTGCGGACGAGCCTGACCGGAACGACGTTCGAGGTGCGCCCGGCCTGGATGGCCGCCGGCATCGTGCTGCCGGCCTGCGTCAGGCGGGGGTTCACCCGCAGACTGCCGGGGCTGCGGACGGAGGAGTCGGGGACGGCGACCGGCCCGGGAGCGCGCGCCGCCGCGGACAGCGCGGCCGATGCGCCGGAGGTGCCGCCGGGGCCGGTGACTCAGGGGGAGGCCTCGGCGGCCGCCGCCTCCTCCGTCCAGACGCCTTCGGGGTGGTCGCCGACCGGCAGCCACAGGCGTGGCTGCGCCCGGCAGCCGGGGGAGGCGTCCGGGTCCCAGGGCCAGCGGCGGTTCCGGTCGGGCCAGACCAGTTGCAGCACGGGGACGGGAACGCGGCGGTAGAAGCCGGCGGCCGTCCCCAGCAGGGGCCGGTGCCAGCTGGGGTCGACGGGCTTGACCAGCACCGGGTAGCCCTCGATCACCCCGTCCAGCAGGCTCTCCGGACCGGCGGACGCGCCCTCGCGCAGCCGGGCCGCGGCCTCGTTGAGCCAGTGCATCTGGCCGTGTGCGTCCAGGCCGGCCATGGTCAGCTCGGGGAGGCGCGAGGTGTGCCAGAGACCCACGGTGAAGGCCCAGTCCGGGAGGTCCCCCTCGCCGGGGATGCCGACCACGTGGTGGCCGTGGGCCAGGACGTCCTCCGCGGTGCGGCGCCAGTGACGGGAGACGCCGGGCGCACCGCGGCGGCGGAGCACCGATCGGGCGGCGCCGGAGCGCTCCGCGCTGTCGGCGGCGCAGATCACGCAGGGACAGGTCGCAGCCGTCGTGGGGGTCGGGGGTGTGGCCATGGGGGCCATCACAGCACGCGGTCGGGCCGGGCGGTCCGGCGGGGCTGCCGCAGTGGGACGCTGCCCGGAAAACCGGTCGCGCTCGGCCGGGCGGCTGGGGGAGGCTGCGCGGATGGATCATGGGAACGGGCGGACCGTCGGTGTCCACCTCACGTACGGCGGCGAGTACCTCGGGGCGGTCGGCCCCTTCGAGGTCGAGGTGCCGTGGTGGTCGGCGGTCGGGGTGGTGGCGGAGCGGGTCTCGGCGGAGGTGGGGGTGCCGGTGGTGGTGGTCCGGCTCGTCCGGGTGACCGGTGGGGAGGGCGGCCACGGCGGGCACACCGTCTACCACGTCGAGGCGCTGGAGCGCCCGGACGGGCGGGCGGTGCGGCAGCCGGACGACGGGACCGCGGTGCTGCTGGGGCCGGCCGACCGGCGGGCCGCCTGGGCCGCGCCGGAGGGGCTGCGGGCGGCGCTGGACTGGGCGGAGCGGGCGCTGGCGGCGGCCGGACGGCCGCTCACCGGGCGTGCCGAGCAGGTCCGCAGCTGGAACCTGTCCGGGCTGTTCCGGCTCCCCACCGCCGCCGGCCCGGCCTGGCTGAAGGTGATCAACCCGGCGTTCAACGCCCGGGATGCGGAGGTGATCGCGCTGTTCGGCGCCGCCGACCCGGAGCTGGTGCCGGTGGTGCTCGCCGCCGACCCGGCGAACGGGCGGGTGCTGCTCGACGAGGTGCCGGGGGAGGACTGCTGGGGCCCGTCGGAGGCGGAGGTGGCGGACGTCGTGCCGCGGCTGGTCGCCGCCCAGGCGACGCTCGCGGCCGACGGCCGGGCCGCCGGGGCCGGGCTGCGCGACCGCACCCCGCGCGCGCTGGCCGCCGCCGTTCCCGCGCTGCTCGACCGGCTCGCCGCCGAGCCGCAGCCGGGCGGGTCGCGGCTGACGGCCCAGGAGCTGGCCGCCGCCCGGGCGCTGGCCGCTCGGCTGCCCGCCCTGGCCGGGGAACTGGCCGCGTGCGGGCTGCCGGAGACCGTGGTCCACGGCGACTTCCACCCCGGCAACTGGCGCTCCGACGGCGGGCGGCCGGTCGTCATCGACTACGCGGACGCCTGCCTCGGCCACCCGGTGGCGGACGGGCTGCGGCCCCGGGCGTTCCTGGACGACGAGGGGTGGGCCCGGGCGGCCGGGGAGTGGGCCCGCGCCTGGCGCGAGCGGGTGCCGGGCTGCGAGCCGGAGCGGGCGCTGGAGCTGGCGGGGCCGCTGTTCCACCTCGGCTGCGCGCTGCGGTACCAGGAGTTCCTGGACCACATCGAGGACAGCGAGCGCCCGTACCACGAGGGCGATCCGGCGGCCGAGGTCAGGCGCGCCCTGGAAGCGGCCCGCTGACACCCCCTCGGGTGC
>NZ_JBHVER010000092.1:0-29752 GCF_042802195.1 Kitasatospora sp. NPDC057500
GGACGAGCGCCCGGCCCGCCCGGTCGGGCCGCGGCTGGACCGGCTGCGCGCCCTGGTGGCGGCCGGCCGGGACCCGCAGTACGCGGCGG
Organism: Kitasatospora sp. NPDC057500; assembly: GCF_042802195.1. Classification (NCBI taxonomy): domain Bacteria; kingdom Bacillati; phylum Actinomycetota; class Actinomycetes; order Kitasatosporales; family Streptomycetaceae; genus Kitasatospora; species Kitasatospora sp. NPDC057500. The sequence goes on from NZ_JBHVER010000092.1 coordinate 90, forward strand.
CGGAGGCCGAGCGCGCGGGCGCTCCCGGGAGGCCGCGGACGCCCGCCGGCGGGCCCCGGCACCCGGCCGCGCGCCCAACCTGCCTTCCGGTGCCGAACTCGGGACAGGCGCATGGCACGCTATAGGGGTTCGGGTTTTGAGCGTTTGAGCGTACGGACGGTACGCGCCGTAGGGAACAAGGAGCGGTCGGGTGCAGCGCTGGCGTGGCCTGGAGGAGATCCCCGATGACTGGGGACGCAGCGTCGTCACCATCGGCTCGTTCGACGGGGTGCACCGCGGACACCAGCTGATCATCAACCGGGTGGTCGAGCGCGCCCGTGAGCGGGGTGTCCGCTCGGTGGTGGTCACGTTCGACCCGCACCCGAGCGAGGTGGTCCGCCCGGGCAGCCACCCGCCGCTGCTCGCCCCGCAGCCGCGCCGGGCGGAGCTCATCGAGGAGCTGGGCGTGGACGCCGTGCTGGTGCTCCCGTTCACCACCGAGTTCTCCAAGGAGTCGCCGGAGGAGTTCTTCCGGCAGGTGCTGGTGGACGCGCTGCACGCCTGCCTGGTCGTCGAGGGGCCGAACTTCCGCTTCGGCCACCGCGCGGCGGGCGACGTCGCGCTGCTGGCCGAGCTGGGCCGGGCCGCGGACTGCGGCGTCGAGGTGGTCGACCTCCAGGTGCGCGGCGCGGCGGGGGACGGCGAGCCGTTCTCGTCGACGCTGACCCGCCGGCTGGTCGGGTCCGGCGACGTGGCCGGGGCGGCGGAGGTGCTGGGCCGCCCGCACCGGGTGGAGGGCGTGGTGGTGCGCGGTGCGCAGCGAGGCCGCGAACTGGGCTACCCGACCGCCAACGTGGAGACCGTGCCGCACAGCGCGATCCCGGCGGACGGCGTGTACGCGGGCTGGCTGACGGCCGATGGCGAGCGGATGCCGGCCGCGATCTCGGTGGGCACCAACCCGACCTTCGACGGCACCGCGCGCACCGTCGAGGCGTACGCCATCGACCGGGTCGGCCTGGACCTCTACGGGCTGCACGTGGCGGTGGAGTTCCTGGTCTACCTGCGCGGGATGGAGAAGTTCGACTCCATCGAGGCGCTGCTGGACCGGATGGCCGACGACGTGAAGCGCGCCCGCGAGCTGACCGAGGCCGGCTGACCCGGCACCCCCGCGGACGGCGCGAGGGCCCGTCGACCGGGAAGGTCGGCGGGCCCTCGGTGTCCGCTGCTGCGGGCGGCTCGCTACTGCTACTGCTGCGGCGGGGCGGGCGGCGGGTAGCCGTAGCCGGGCGGCGGCTGGTGGCCCTCCTCGGGCGGCTGGGCGTAGCCGTACCCGGGGGCCGGCGGGGCGGGCGGCTGCTGCCACTCCGGGGCCGGGGCCGGCGCCGGGGCGGCGGGCTGGGCGCCCTGCTGCGGCGGGTAGCCGTACCCGGGCGGGGGCGGCGGGGTCTGCCCGGGCTGCTGGGTCCACGGCGCGCCCGGCGCGGGCTGGGCACCGGGATGGCCGGGCTGCTGCGGGTAGCCGTACGGGTACGGCTGGCCGTACGGCGGCTGGGGCTGCGGACCGGTCTGCGGCTGCCCGTAGTTCGGCGCCGGGGGCTGCGGCTGGGCCGCCTGCTGGTGGGGCTGCTGCCAGCTCGCCTGCTGGGCGGCGGCCTGCTGGGCCCGGATGATGTCCTCGCCGACCAGGGTGGCCAGGTCGAAGTAGGCCTCGCGGACCTTGGGCCGCATCATGTCGAGGTTGACCTCGGCGCCGGCCGCCAGGCTCTCGTCGAACGGCACCACGACCACGCCCCGGCAGCGGGTCTGGAAGTGCGCGACGATGTCCTCGACCTTGATCATCTTGGCCGTCTCGCGGACCCCGGAGACCACCGTGATGGACCGCTGCACCAGGTCGGCGTAGCCGTGCGCGGAGAGCCAGTCCAGGGTGGTGGAGGCGGACGAGGCGCCGTCCACGCTGGGCGTGGAGACGATGATCAGCTGGTCGGCGAGGTCCAGCACCCCGCGCATCGCGCTGTAGAGCAGGCCGGTGCCGGAGTCGGTCAGGATGATCGGGTACTGGCGGCCCAGCACCTCGATGACCTGGCGGTAGTCCGAGTCGTTGAAGGTGGTCGACACGGCCGGGTCGACGTCGTTCGCCAGGATCTCCAGGCCCGAGTGCAGGTCCTGCGAGGTGAACTGACGGATGTCCATGTAGCTGCGCAGGTGCGGGATGGCCGTCACCAGGTCGCGGATGGTGGCGCCGGTCTGCCGCTTGACCCGGCGGCCGAGGGTGCCGGCGTCCGGGTTGGCGTCGATCGCGATCACCTTGTCCTGGCGTTCGCTGGCCAGTGTCGCGCCGAGGGCGGTGGTGGTCGTGGTCTTGCCGACGCCGCCCTTGAGGCTGATCACCGCGATCCGGTAGCAGCTGAGCACCGGGGTGCGGATGATCTCCAGCTTGCGGGCCTTCTCGGCGGCCGCAGCCTTGCCGCCGAACTGGAAGCGCGGCTGCTGGCGCTGCTGCTTCGGCTGGCTGCGCAGCAGCCGGTCCGAGGACAGCTCGACGGCGGCGGTGTAGCCGAGCGGCGCGCCGTGCGCGGTCTGCTGCGGGGCGCCGGCCTGCTGGAAGGCGGCGGGCGCGGCCGGCTGCTGACCGCCCCACTGCGGGGCGCCGGGCTGGGGCTGCGCGGGCTGCTGGTAGGCGTTGGGCTGCGGCCAGCCGCCCGCGCGCGGGTCGGCGGCGGGCGGCGCGGACTGGCCGGGCTGGGGCTGGCCGGGCTGGGCCTGCGGCGCCTGGTGGGCGGCGGCCCAGGCGGCCGGGTCCTGGGGGTAGGGCTGCGGCTGGCCCGGCGTCCCCGGGTACGGCTGCGGCTGGGGCGCCGAGGGGTCGGCCGGCGGCCAGCTGTAACCCGCGGCGGGTCCGGGTCCGGGTCCGGGCGCGGGGGCAGGGGCCGAAACGGGTGCGGCTTCGGCGGTCGGGGCGGGGAACGGACCGGGCGCCGGGACGGGCTCCGGTGCCGGGACGCCGTGCGCGGCCGGTCCGGCCGGCGGTACGGCGGAGGCATCGGCCGGTGTGTGCGGCGCCCCTCCGGGGACACCGGGAACGGGTGCCGGGGCGGGCACGGGCGCGGCGGTCTCCACCGGCTGCGGCTGGACCGGCGGCTGAGGCTGCGGCTGCGCCACCGGGGCGGGAGCCTGGGCCTGTTCGGCAACGGCCGGCGGCACCACGGCGGGCGCGGGCGCGGGCGCGGGCGCAGGCGCAGACGCGGGAACGGGCGCCGCCGCCGTCGCCGGGGCAGGAGCCGGGACCGGCGTGGCCCCCGGAGCGGACGCCCCGCCCGGAGGCGGCGTCACCTGCGCACCCGGTGCGGCCTCTCCCGCCGCCGGCGCCGGAGCAGCCGCGGCGTCCGTCTGCACGTACCAGGACGGGGGAGTGTAGTCGGGCGCGTCGGACCAGTCGTCGTCGTCCTCTGCCGCATTGTCGCCGACGTAGACGCCGTCCCGATCGCTGCTCACCTAGGCTCCCTCGTGTTCGCCGCCGCACGTCCGCGGTGCCGTTGCCGTCTCACAGCCTAGGCCGTGGGCCACCTCCGGCTGAAGGCGGTGCCGCAACTCCGGACGGGCCGAGGACGGGCCGCGCACGGCCCGCGACCGGGCCCCCGCGGGTCAGTCGAGGCGGCGCGGACCGCCCAGGACCTGCTGTTCCGCCTGCCCGGCCACGATCCGGACGTACTGACGGTTCATCCGGGTCGTCCACAGCGTCAGGTCGTCAGACAGCGAAGGCAGCGCGGCCACCTCGCCCGCTCCGAGCGAGAGCACCCGGCCGATCAGCTCGGCCTCCTCCGGCATCACCCGCTGCACCCCGACCAGGTCGGCGGAGTTGAGCACCCGGACGGCGTTCGGCCCCAGGTGCGGTACCAGCGTCAGCACGGTCTGCCAGGGTGTGGCGGAGAGCCGGCTGCGCGGCGGGCGGGCGCCGAGGTCGCGCACCACGAGCACCGGTGACCCGACCGAGGCGCCCTGCGGTCCGAGCCGCCCGGGCTGGTGGACCGTCACGCACGGCTGCCCGCCGCCCGCGGCCTGCGCCATCGGGCCCCACAGATGGGCGCGGGCGGTCTCGACGGCGATCCGCGCGCCGGTGGCGGCCGCCCGCAGCGCGATGACCTGCGCGGTCCAGAGGCCGCCGACCAGCACCAGTTCGTGCGCGCTGGGCCGGAACAGGCCGAGCACGGCGGGGCGCGACTGGTGCACGTCCTCGCCGATCAGTACGCCGTCGTCGCCGACCGGGAAGGACAGCGCGTCCAGCTCGGCGAGGGTCAGCACGTGCTTCTCCCGGCGCGGGCCGCGCAGCCCGAAGCCGGGCAGCAGCCGGGGCCGGGCCCGCGGCTGCGGCTCCGCGCCGTTCTGCGGGGCGGTGGCGGGGCGGGTCTGGTAGGCCATCAGGAAGCACCTCCCAGAGGCAGCGTGGCGAGGACGCCGGGGGCCTGCTCCAGGTCGAGCCGGGCCAGGCCGAGCCCGGTGCTCTGGGCCCGCGCCTCCACCTGCCGGCCGAGCTCGACGGCCTCGCTCTCGCTGCGCCCGGTCACCCGGACGTGTCCGCTGAGCGCCACCGAGCCGCCGGTGCCGTGACCGGCCGTCAGGCTGAAGGTGCTGGCCAGCGCGGGCGCGCCGGTGACCAGGTTGACCAGGTCCGGGACGGCGATCCGGCCGGGGGCGCCGCCGGGGCGGCCGAGCTGCGGCCAGCGGGAGACCCAGTAGGTGCTGTGCCAGCGGTCGTCGACCCGCCAGAACCGGTTGGTCTCCTGGGTGCGCCGCCCGCTGCCGCCGCCGCTTCCGGTGCCCTGACGGCCCGCCGTGGCCAGCGGGTTGACGCAGCTGGAGATGGCGAGGGCGGCGATCAGCTCGCGTTCGTCGAGCACGGTGACGTTGAAGCCGGCGCCGTTCAACCGGCCGGCCAGCTGGTCGGTGACCCGCTGGAGCGCCTTGCGGGCGCCCGGCTCGCCGCCGCCGCGGGCGCGCACCGCGGTGGCCGCCCGTTCCGGGTCGAGCTTGAGCGCGACCCAGGTGAGCCGCAGCGCGGGGGTGGCGGTGCCGTCCGCGAGTTCCCGGTAGGCGCGGGCGGCCAGCGACTGCTCGGGCAGGTGCGGCGCGGGTGCCGGCTGGGTGTGCTGGACGAGCTGGACCGACTCCAGGGTGATGTCGTCGACCCGCAGCGCGGAGCAGAGCACGTCCAGCGGCAGCGGCCGGGCGGTGCGGGCCGGGCGCAGCGGCAGGTCCTTGGCCTGGACGAGCAGGACGGCGGTGAGGAAGGTGCCGTCGCCGACCATGCCGGTCTCCCGGCGCACCGGTCGGCCGCCGAAGTCGGTCTCGGTGGCGTGGGTGCAGGTGCGCAGGGCGGGTTCGAGTTCCAGGGCGGGGGCGAGCGCCGGGTCGGTGCCGGTCGGCGGGAGGTGCGTCCGGGCGCGCCTGCGGCGGGCCTTGAGCGCGGCGCGCACCCGCAGTGCCTCGGGGATGGTGCGTCCGCGCAGTGGTACGACCGCGAGCACCAGCAGCACGAGGGAGACGGCGCCGAAGCCGGCGGCGACCGGCCGGCTGATCGTCCAGCCGACCGCGACCAGCGCTGCGGCGACCTCGATCAGTACCAGCTGCTGGAGCCTCAGCCGCCTGCCGAGCAGCCCGGGCCGGGGGTGGACGCGGATCGGGACGGGGGCGCCGGCGCCGCCGGTGTCGGTCCGCCCGCGTCGTGCGGAGCGGCGTGAACCACTGCCCCGTGCCGTGCTCCGGCGCCCTGGAGCGGTCTGGCTTGGCATCCCCCGAGTGCCCCTCTCTGGTTCGGTTGTCGCGGCCCGGCTGGCCGGTGCGTGAACCGTACCCGTACCGTACTCACCGTCTGCTGCCGCATCGTAGAGGGTTCGAGCACGTTCTCGCCCGGGGGGTGCGGGACACGGGGCAGGACGGTCCGACAGGGGAGACGACGAGGATGGCATCGCGCCGCGACGAGCTGAACGCCTATACCTTCGCCCGCAAGCGCACGGTCGCGGCGTTCCTGCTGCCCGGTGGCGGGGGGAGCGACGAGGACGCGCCGCGGCCGGTCAAGGCGGTGCTGCCGAGCGTCATAGTGGGCGCGCTGGTGGTCGGCGGCTTCGGCCTCTGGGGGGTGTTCAAGCCGAGCGCCCCGGTGGGCTGGGACGACGGCAAGTTCATCGTCCAGGGCAAGCAGAGCACCACCCGGTACGTGGTGCTGACCGACCCGGACGGGAAGACCAAGCGGCTGCACCAGGTGCTGAACATGGCCTCGGCGCGGCTGGTGCTGCCGGTGGACTCCAAGGTCGTGGTGGTCGACGACGGCGTGCTGGACCGCTACCCCAACCACGGTCCGACGATCGGCATCCCGTACGCGCCGGACAAGCTGCCGAGCAAGGCGAACGCGAGCCGGCCGATGAAGTGGTCGGTCTGCGACCGCCCGGGCGACGAGCAGGGGAGCACCGTCGACCAGGCGGTGTTCGTGGCGGGCGGCGCGGACGCCGAGGCGCTCGGCGCGAAGGACCGGAAGCTGGACGTCGGCCAGGCGCTGCTGGTGCAGCAGGCGGACGACCCGCAGGTCGCCGCCGGGGGCCAGGCCGCGGGCCAGGGGAAGCTGAGGGTGTTCCTGGTGGACGACAGGGGCCGCCGGCACGCGATCGGCGCCCCGGAGGACTCGGACGCCACCCGCACCCAGCTGATGGGTGCGATCTTCGGGCCGACCGCCACTCCGCAGAAGGTGAAGAAGGACTGGCTGGAGACCCTGGCGCCGGGCAGCGACATCGTCTTCCCGAGGATCGAGGGGCTGGTCCCGGACACCAAGGCGGCCAACTCCTCGGTGCCGCTGCAGAACCCGGAGGACCGCAAGATCGGCCGGCTGGTCAAGTTCGGCGACAAGCACTACGTGGTGGGCAAGGACAGGCTGCTGCTGATCACTCCGTTCCAGGCGGAACTCATCCGGCAGAACCCGCAGTTGCAGCCGCTGTACAACCAGGACGCCAACCGGACCCCGCGGGTCGACGACCTGACCCCGGCCGAGCACGCCGCCGTCAACAGCAATGTGCCGCTGATGGCCGAGGGCGCCGCCGACTGGCCGGTCGGCACGGGCGCGCCGGCGAACAACTGGAAGGCTCAGAAGGACGCCCGCCCGGTGGTCTGCAGCACCTTCGAAGGGGTGGCGGAGGACGGCCGGACGCCCCGGCGCAGCGTCTGGGCCGGTCCCGACTACCCGGTGCGCTACAGCAACGGCGCGGCCACCGCGCACGTGACGCCGGGTCACGGCCTGTTCTACCGCGCGCTGGACAACGCCGCGGAGGGTTCCGGCAGCGACTTCCTGATCACCGAGACCGGGCTGCGCTACGCGGTCCCGGCCAGCAGTGAGGGCGGCAAGGGCGGCCAGACCACCGCGCCGGCCCAGCCGGGGGCCGGCCAGGGCGCGGCGCCGAAGACCCCCTCCGCGCAGCCCGCGACGCCGTCCGGTCCGCCGCAGCCCGAGGAGGCCGGCGGCAACCAGGCCCGGCTGGGCTACCAGGGGCTTCAGCCGGCGCTGGTGCCGCAGCAGTGGTCGAACCTGGTGCCGGCCGGTCCGGCGCTGAACGCGAAGAGCGCGGCGCAGCAGCAGAACGCCTGACCTGCGCTCGAACGCGCGAGTGGCCTCGGTCCGCGCGGCGCAAAGGAATTGGCCTCGATGTCATGGCTTGGTAACTGCCCGTCGCCCGGTGTTGGGTGAGCTGCGTGTGCCGACTACAGTGCTGCAGGACATCACACCGGTGATGCCCGGGGGCCGGAAACGAACCCCGGCCACGAGGTCTGTCTCATGGGGGACGGTGGAGCATGGGTCAGTTCAAGACGACCGCTCAGGAGATGCTGGCGTTCGCCAAGCACATGGACGAGGTCATCAACAAGATCAACACCGAGATCAACGGTCTCAACAACCTGGTGGGTTCGATCACCGGTGGTTGGCAGGGCCAGGCCGCGCAGGCGTACACCAACCTCCAGGGCCAGTTCAACACGGACGCCCAGGAGTTGAACAAGTCGCTGCGCGCCATCAAGGACGCGATCGAGCTCACGACCCAGAAGTACTCGCAGGCGGACGCCGACCAGCAGGCGATCTTCGGGTCCGCCGCCGCCGGCGTCTGACCCCCGGCCCCGTCCGTTCACCCCGCGACGCGCACCCCGGGTGACGGGGTGCCTCGCAGCCTCGACTAGGAGACATCGTGGCCGACCACATTCTGGTCAACTTCGAGACCATCAAGAACGCCAGCTCGGAGGTCCGTCGGACCGCCAAGACCATCCAGCAGCAGCTGGAGGAGCTGAAGTCCGGCGTCACCAAGATCGCCGCGAGCTGGGAGGGCGCCGCCCAGCAGGGCTACCAGGGCCACCAGGCCAAGTGGGACCAGCGCGCCGCCCACCTCCAGCAGGTGCTGGAGCAGATCGCCAAGTCGCTGGACAGTGCGGCCGAGAGCTACCGCAACACCGAGAACCGCAACGCCACCCTCTGGACCGGCTGACGGCTCACCGCCGGACCCGGCGCGCCGAAGGGCGGGTGCCCCCTCGCGGGTGCCCGCCTTTGGCGCGCGAGCGTGCAACCAGGTGACGACATGAGGGGTGGCAGGGTGCCGGTGGTCAGGTACCGGACGGCGGCCGCGGCGGCGGTCGCGTTCGCGCTGCTCGGCGGGCCGTTGACGGTGCCGGCGGCGGCGGACGGACCGGGCATCTCGGCCGCGGGGGACTGCGGCCGGAACGCCCAGAACGTGCAGGCCGTGCCGTGGTCGCTCCAGCGGATGGTGCTGGACGAGCTCTGGCAGGGCGGCGCGGTCACCGGTGCCGGGGTGCTGGTCGCGGTCATCGACACCGGGGTGGACGACCAGAACCCGCAGCTCGCCGGCAAGGTCCTCGACGGCGGTTCGCTGCTCAAGGACAAGGAGGGCAAGCCGGTCGAGGGCGGCGGCAAGGACGACCGGGTCGGCCACGGCACCAAGGTGGCCGGCATCATCGCGGCCTCCCGCAGCGAGCAGACCGGTTTCGTCGGGATCGCCCCGGGCGCCACCATCCTGTCGATCCGGCAGAACGACGCCGAGGGCAACGGCGATGTGCACTCGCTGGTCGCGGCCATCGACTCGGCCGTGCAGCAGGGTGCCAAGGTCGTCAACATCTCGCAGGACGTGCGCGGCGCGGGCGACACCCGGTTCGTCGGCTACGAGGAGCTGAAGGCCGCGATCGACAACGCCGAGAAGCGGGGCGTGGTGGTGGTCGCCTCCTCCGGCAACGACGGGAAGAAGGGCGACACCTACCCGGCGGCGTTCCCCACGGTGCTCGCCGTCGGCGCCTCCGACCGCAACAACGAGCGCACCTACTTCTCCCAGTACGGCGACTTCGTGGACGTCGCGGCCCCCGGGGTCGACATGCTCTCCACCGTCCCGCGCGGCGGGCAGTGCGTGGACAACGGCACCAGCTTCGCCGCCCCGTACGTGGCCGGTCTCGCGGCGCTGCTGGTCGGCGGGCACCAGGACTGGAAGCCCAGCCAGGTGCGGGCCTGGATCGAGCAGACCGCGCAGCGCACCGACCACAAGGCGAACGAGTACATCGGCTGGGGCGTGGTCGACCCGGTGAAGGCGGTGACCACCGCGCCCGCCGCACCGGCCGAGCGCCCGGTGGAGGACCCGCCCGTCCAGCTGGCCTCCGCCCCGATCGTGCCGCGCCCGCTCGGCCTCGGCGAGACCCAGGCCGACCGCGACGGCCGCACCGCGACCTACGTGCTGGGCATCGGCGCCCTGCTGGTCGCACTGCTGATCGGTGGCGGAGTGGTGCTCCGCGACCACCGCCGCCGGCCCCGGTAGGCGCCCCCGGCGGGCGCCGGGAGGAACTTCCGGCCGGCTGTAACATCCGCTGCCGCTCACCGCATCGAAGAAGTGTCAACAGCGGTGAGCGGGAGGGTCGTGGGGGATGGGGCGGATCAGGGCCGGACGCGAGACGAAGGACACGGAGTTCCTGGAACTCGTGTCGGGGCACACCGGACGGCTCTACCGTTCGGCCTGCCTGCTCACCGGCGGTGACACCCACCGGGCCGAGGACCTCGTCCAGGAGGCGCTCGGCCGGATGTACGTGCTGTGGCGCCGCAAGGCCTGGACCGGCGGGCGGCACCGGATCGACAACCCCGCCGCCTACGCGCACACCGTGATGGTGCGCGTCTTCCTGGCCCAGAAGCGCCGCCGCTCCAGCGACGAGCGACCCACCGACCGGCTGCCCGACGCCGTGGGCCGGGAGCAGGACGGGGCGCTGCGGCTCACCCTGCTCGACGCGCTCGGCGGGCTGTCCGTCCAGGACCGGGCCGTGCTGGTGCTGCGCTACTGGGAGGACCGCAGCGTCGAGGAGACCGCCGAGGCGCTGCGGCTGTCCTCGGGCGCGGTCCGCACCCGGACCTCCCGGGCGCTGGCGCGGCTGCGCGCGCGGCTCGGGGACTCGCTGGCCGAGCTCGCCGCCCGCTGACGGCACGACCCGACCGCCTCCACGGGGCCGCCACCGGCCCCGTTCCGTGACCGAAGGAATCGGTGATCACGCATGTCCGCACCCGACAGCTTCGAGGATGACCTGCTCCACGCCATGACCCGGGCCGGCGACGGCTTCCGCCCCCAGGGGCCGGAGGGGCTGGCGGCCGGCGGGCTGGCCCGCGGCCGCCGCCGCTGGCGCCGCCGGTCGGCCGCCGCCGTGGTGGGCGGCGCGGCCGCACTGGCGCTGGTGGGCACCGGCGCCTTCTACCTCACCGACGGTTCCCCGGCCGCGTCCGGGCTGACCCCGGCGGGCGGCGGGGCCACCACCGCGGGCTCCGCCTCGCTCACCCCCGGCTCCTCGCCGACCGTCTCCGCCACCCCCTCGGGCGTCGCCGGGGTCAGCGGCGACGAGGTGCTCGCCACCTTCAGGGCGCTGCTGCCTCAGGGACAGGTCAGCGGGGCCGACGGGTCCGGCACCGACACCGCCGGCGGGCCGGGCGGGGTGACCGGTGCCCAACTCGTCCTCGACGACGGCAACGGCAAGGCCTGGATCATGATCTCGTTCACCAGGACCGCCGAGGACGACCCGAGGCGGGCGGACACCGACTGCCCCGACCGCAAGATCGTCCGCTACGACGCCTGCACCTCCACGCCGCTGCCGGACGGCGGCGCGCTGACCCTCTTCCAGGGCTACGAGTACCCGGACGGCCGGGCCGACACCAAGTGGTGGTCCGCCCGGCTGACCGGCGAGGACGGCCGGCTGATCGAGCTGAGCGAGTGGAACGCGGAGGCGCAGAAGGGCAAGCCGGTCACCCGGCCCACCCCGCCGCTGACCCCCGAGCAGCTCAAGGCGGTCGTCACCGACAAGTCCTGGGACCGGGTGATCGCCGCCCTGCCGGAGCCGGGCCCGCCGACGCCGGAGCCGGGCTCGCCGACGCCGAGCGCCCGGAGCACGCCGTTCACCGGGCAGGAGATCCTGGAGACCGCCGCGAAGCTGCTCCCGGCGGGCCTCAAGCAGGCCGAGACCGACGGCAGCGAGGGCTACGCCAACTTCGTGGTGGACGACGGCAAGGGCAGGTCGATGGTGGAGCTCAACGTCGAGGACTGGAGTCGTACCCGCGAAGCCAAGGCGCAGTTCGCGGGCGGCGAGACGCTCCCCGACGGCACCAGGGTCATCGTCCGCAAGGTGCCGGGCAACCCGACGAGGTGGGTGGTCGACACCCTGCGCCCGGACGGCCTGCGGGTGGCGGTCGGCGCCTACAACAGCGGCGGACCGAACGACGCGGCGTCCCGCGCCGTCCCGGCGCTCACCGTCGACCAGATGAAGATGATCGCGACCAGTCCGCGGTGGAAGCTCAAGAAGTAGCCCGCGGACGCGGCAGTGCCCCGGGCCAGGGGGAGCCCGGGGCACTGCCGTGTGGGGGAGGGGCGGGGTTCTCGGGGAGGGGGATCAGCCCTGCTGGTCCTCGGGGAGGCTGATCACCCAGTGGGTGGCCTGGCGGGGGCGCAGGTAGAACAGCCAGTAGAGGGTGGCGACGGCGGTGATCCCGCCGGTCCACAGCAGCGGCACGGTGTCCAGCTGGGTGATGACGTAGCCGAGCACCACGATCAGCACCACCGGCACGGCCGGCCACAGCGGCATCCGCCAGGCGGCGGCGTGCTTGTGGTGCCTGCGGCGGGAGAGCAGCGCGGCGATCGCGACCAGCAGGTACATCCCGGTGACGGCGACGCCGGTGATCTCGCTGAGCAGCTCGCCCTCGACGTAGCAGAGCGCGGCACCAGGCAGGCCGACGGCCAGGGTGGCGACCCAGGGGGAGCCGAACCGGCCGAGGGTGCCGAAGGCCTTGTTGACCGGGCCGGGCCAGGCCTTGTCGCGGGCCGAGGCGAACAGCACCCGGGAGTTCTGGATGACCATGACGATGCCGGCGTTGATGATGGCCAGCGCGACGCAGAGGCTGATGAAGGTGCCGACCGCGGAGTTGCTCCAGGCGGTGACCATGCCGGAGATGTCACCGGAGCTCAGCGTCGCCAGGTCGGGGGCGCCCATGGTGATGGCGGCGACCGGGACGAGCAGGATCGCGGCGGAGATGCCCAGCGTCCACAGCACGGTGCGGGAGACGTTGCGGCGCGGGTTCTCCAGCTCCTCGGAGAGGTAGACGGCGGTGGAGAAGCCCTGGGTGATGAAGAGCGCGATGCCGAGGGCGCCGATGATCGCGCCGATGCTCACCGTGGTGGTGACGCCGTCCTCGCCGGTGACCACGCCGTGCAGCATGCTGGGCGCGTCGCCGTTGGCGTGGGCGAAGCCGAGCACCGAGACCACGCCGGCCGCGATGACCTCCAGCACCAGGAAGATGCCGGTGATCCAGGCGTTGGCGCGCAGGTCCAGCAGGCCGGCCAGGGTGGCGGCGAGCATCACCGCGGCGCCGGCCAGCGGCTTGTCGACGTGCAGCACGGGCGCGAGGTAGTCGGCGGTGCCGAGGGCGATGACCGAGGGGACGATCATCACCACGATCAGCGAGAGCACGAACACCAGCCAGCCGGCCAGCCGTCCGGCCAGGGTGCCGACCATCGCGTACTCGCCGCCGGCGCTGGGGATCAGGGTGCCGAGCTCGGAGTAGCAGAACGCGACGGCGATGCAGAGGATCGAGCCGATCGCGATGGCCAGCGCGGTGGCGCTGCCGATGCTGGAGAACAGCTCGGGGACGATCACGAAGAGCGTGGAGGCCGGGGTGACGCAGGACAGCGTCAGCAGCGTGCCGCCGACGACACCGATCGAGCGCTTGAGCGTCTTCTGGGCGTCGGGCGCGCCTGCGACGGCCGCGGCGGGGGCCGCGGTGGCGGGCGGGCGAAGCGTGTCGGTCATGAGGCATCCGATCGGCTCTGTGCTGGTCCTGGAGAGGGAGCGGTATCGCCTCCGCTGGCTGACTGGCTCGGTTTCTGGTCCTGTCGCTCCCGGGCCGCCATGGAACCTTGGCCGGATCGATCGAGTCAATCGCCGAAGGGCTTCGGAATCCGTTGCCGGGCAGCGCATAAACATGCGATCCAATGATCACTAATCGTCATCACTATGCATGTCCGACTTGTTACTTTCGCTACATCGCGCTTGAATCCAAGGTGAACGCAGTGTTGCAAGCACCCATTCAAAGGTGCCGCCCGGATGCGGGGGCAGGTCGGCCGGACACCTCTGCGCCGCCCGTCAATCCCCGGGCCGGGTACGGGAACCGCAGCCCTCCGCCGGAAAGATCTAGGTAACGTTTCGGCACCCGGGACGGCGGAAGGGGCCGGATCCGAGGACCCGACCCCTTCGAACACGCTCCGTGACGAGAAGCCGACGGCTACTGGGCCGGCAGCCAGCCCGTCTGCACCATCTGCCCGCTGGTCACCCGGCGCGAGACGAACACGCCCCGGCCCGGCGGCAGCGCCTGCGGCTTGACGTTGGCCAGCAGCGGGCCCTCGTCCCGGTTGCCGGAGAGCAGCACGCCCTGGCCGCCCAGCTCGCGCATCCGCTGCATGAACGGCTCGTACAGCGAGCGCCCGGCGCCGCCCGCGCTGCGCGCGACGATCACCCGCAGGCCGATGTCCCGCGCGAACGGCAGGAACTCCGCGAGCGCCGCCAGCGGGTTGCCCGAGGAGGTCGCCACCAGCTCGTAGTCGTCGACCACCACGAACATGTCCTTGCCGCTGTACCAGCTGCGGTTGCGCAGCTGCTCGGCGGTCACGTCCGGCCCGGGCAGCCGGCGCGCGCAGGCCCCGCGCAGCATCTCGACCACGCTCGACATGGCCGGCTGCGCGGCGGCGTACTCCACCAGGTACTCCGGCGGGACGACGCCGAGCAGCGCGCGCCGGTAGTCGCCGACCACGATGCCGGCCTGGTCCGGGGTGTACCGCTCGGTGATCTGCTTGACCAGCATCCGCAGCAGCGCGGACTTCCCGGACTCGGTGTCGCCGAACACGATGAACAGCGGGTCGGTCTCGAAGTTGACGAAGGCCGGCGCCAGCTCCGCCTCGTCCACGCCGAACGCGACGCCCCGCTCCGGCTGCTCGAAGCCCTTCGGCAGCGAGTGCCCGTCCAGCACCGCCGGCAGCATCCGCACCTGCGGCGCGCGCGGGCCCGTCCACGCCCCGGCGACCGCCGAGACCAGCCCGGCAACGCCGTCCTGGAGGTCCTCCGCCGAGCCGGAGCCGTCCAGCCGGGGCAGGCCGGTGAGGAAGTGCAGCCGGTCCGGGGTGACACCGCGCCCCGGGACGGCCGGCACGTTCTGCGCCACCCGGCGGTCCACCTCGGACTCCATGGAGTCGCCGAGCTTCAGCTCGGTCCGGTTCTGCAGGAGGTCCTTGAGCGCCGGGCGGACCTCCGCGTACCGGGCCGCGGTGACGATCAGGTGGACGCCGTAGCCCAGGCCCCGCTGGGCGATGTCGCCGATCACCGGCTCCAGCGCCTCGAACTCCTGCTTGAAGGTGTTCCAGCCGTCGATCACCAGGAAGACGTCGCCGAACTGCTCGTCCGGCAGCGCGCCGGAGGCCCGGCGGGCCCGGTAGGTGGCGATCGAGTCGAGCCCGGTGGCGCGGAACAGCTCCTCGCGCCGGTTCAGCACGCCGTGCACCTCGGAGACCATCCGGCGCACCTTCTCGGCGTCCAGCCGCCCGGCCACCCCGCCGACCTGCGGCAGGCCCTGGAGCGACTGGAAGCCGCCGCCGCCGAAGTCCAGCAGGTAGAACTGCACCTCCAGCGGGGTGTGGGTGAGCGCGAAGGAGGTCACCGTGGTGCGGATCACCGTCGACTTGCCGGAGAGCGGACCGCCCACCACCAGGCCGTGGCCGGCCGCCCCCGAGTAGTCGTGGTCGAGGATGTCGCGCTTCTGGTCGCGCGGCTTGTCGACGATGCCGACCGGCACCCGCAGCCGGCCCAGCGCCCCGTACTGCGGCGCGGTCAGCCCGCGCTCGACGGTCGCCTGGAGCGGCGGCAGCAGCTGGTCCACGCTCGGCGGCGCGTCCAGCGGCGGCAGCCACACCTGGTGCGCGGCCGGGCCCTGGCCCGCCATCCGCTGCACGAACACGTCCAGCACGGTGTCCGCCAGGGCGTCGTCCGGCTCCTCGGCGATCGGCTCGACCTCCTGCACCAGCGGCTCGGTCACCGGCACCTCGGCCGCGGTGAACCGCACCGGCCGCGCGGTCACCAGCCGGCCGCCGGTCGACCGCTGCTGCCCCGGCGCCCGGTACGGGCCCGAGACGTACGCCGCCTTGAACCGCTCCATCACGTCGGTGCCGAACTTCAGGTAGCCGACGCCCGGCACCGGCGGCAGGTGGTAGGCGTCCGGGACGCCGATCGCCGCCCGCGACTCGGCCGCCGAGAAGGTGCGCAGACCGATCCGGTAGGAGAGATAGGTGTCCAGACCGCGCAGCTTGCCCTCCTCCAGGCGCTGCGAGGCCAGCAGCAGGTGTACCCCGAGGGACCGGCCGATCCGGCCGATCTGGATGAACATGTCGATGAAGTCGGGCTTGGCGGTGAGGAGTTCGGAGAACTCGTCGATGATCAGCACCAGCGACGGCAGCGGGTCCAGCGCCGCGCCGGCCGCCCGGGCCCGCTCGTACTCGTGGATGTTCGCGTAGTTGCCGGCCCGGTGCAGCAGCTCCTGGCGCCGGTTGAGCTCGCCCTCGATGGCGTCCCGCATGCGGTCGACCAGGGTGAGCTGCCCCTCCAGGTTGGTGATCACCGCGGAGGTGTGCGGCATGTCCGCCATGCCCGCGAAGGTCGCGCCGCCCTTGAAGTCGGCGAGCACGAAGTTCAGCGTCTCCGAGGAGTGCGTCATCGCCAGCCCCAGCACCAGGGTGCGCAGCAGCTCGGACTTGCCGGAGCCGGTCGCGCCGACGCACAGGCCGTGCGGGCCCATGCCCTCCAGCGCGGCCTCCTTGATGTCCAGGTACACGTGCTCGCCGCCGGCCCCGACACCGATCGGCACCCGCAGCCGCTCGTGCTGCGCCCGCTGCCGCCAGCTGCGCGCCACGTCGAAGGAGCCCGGGTCCCCGGAGTTCATCAGGTCGGTGAAGTCCAGGTTGGACAGCAGCGGTTCGTCGTCGCCGCCGGCCGAGGCCCGGTACGGCGCCAGCTGCCGGGCCAGCGCCTCGGACTGCCAGGCGCTGAGGGTGTCCGGGGCGCCGGAGTAGGTGGCGCCGGAGGCCGAGCGCAGCACCAGCTCGTCCGGCGAGACCGTGACGACCAGGTGCCCGGTCGGCTCGTCCAGGTCACCGGGGACCACCTCGACGATGGTCACCCCGTGCACGCCCTCCGCGCCGGCCAGCAGCGAGTCGTGCGGCACCGAGGCGCCGTCCATCACGACGACGATGTGCGGCTGGTCGGGCGCCGGCGAGGCGTCCCGGACGAACCGCTGACGGCCGGCCAGTTCGTCCTGGAGCAGCAGCTCCAGCTCGCCGAGGCCGGAGGCGATCAGCCGGCGCGAACCGGCGCCGTCGCTCTCCTTGCGGTGCTGGTTGTGCGGGAGCCACTTGGTCCACTCCCACTCGTCCACCGCGCCGGGCGCGGCCGCCACCGTGATCAGCAGGTCGTCCGGCGAGTGCAGGGTGGTCAGTTGGGCGATCATCGCCCGGACGTTGCCGTAGACGGTGTCCGGGTCCCCGCAGACCGTGATGTGGTAGAAGGCGCGCAGCGAGATCGCCAACGGCAGGTCCTGCAAGGTGCCGTGGGCCTTCAGGAAGGTCTGCATCGCGGCCGCCGACAGCGGCTCCAGCTCGTCCATCGGCGCGGTCTGCGGCGCGACCAGCGGGGTGGACAGCTGCACCGGCCCGCGGCCGACCCGGATCTGCGCGAAGTCGGCGTCCCCGGAGCGCCGTTCCCACAGCCGTCGGCCGTCCGCGACGATCGACCAGAGCTGGTCGGGCTCGGGGTTCAGGAAGAGCTGCGCGCCGCGCTGGCGCTCGGCGGTGCGGCGCACCTGGCGGCGCATCTGCTGGAGGTACTTGAGGTAGTCGCGCCGCTCGTCCGCGGTGGCCGAGGAGCCGCCCTTGCGGGCCCGGACGATCTGTGCGAGCGCCATGCCGACCGTCGAGACGATCATCAGACCGCCCATGATCTTCATCGGGGCCTGGGCGCCCGGGGCGAAGAAGAACACCGCCGATCCGCCCATGCCGAGCATCGGAAGGACGCTCATCACCCAGTCCTCGCCGCCCGACCGGGGCAGCTCGGGCGGGGCGACCAGCTCCACCGGCTCGTCCGGCACCGCGGGCGGATAGGCCCGGGGCGGCCGCTTGACGGTGATCACGCCCATGCGCGCCCCACCCTCCGACCACGAACGCTTCGCTCGATCACCACGGCATCAGCCCTCACGCCACTGGATACGTACGGGTGAGGGCGCCCCGTGTGACGCCGCCCCCGCTCCGCCGACCGCAGGCACCGGGGGAGGTGCGCGCCGCCCCCGCCGCCTTGCGCAGGGGCCGATCCTACTGGGGCCCCGGCCCGGCGGCCCCGCCCGCCCTCCACGGGGCCGGACACGAACCGAGCGGGTAGGGTAACGCCGCGCCAACTCGTGGCCCCGCCGGGCCGGTTCCGCCCGGCCCGGGCCGGCGCGACGGCCAGACCGACCAGCCGCCGTACCGCGGCACCGTCATCAAGGGGGAGCGCCCAGTGCGTCGAGCGAACGAGGTACGGGCATGACGACGCCCGCCACCACCGGCTTCTGCCGGGTCACCGTCGTCGCCCCGGACAGCCGGATCGACGTCGCCCTGCCCGAGGACGTGCCGCTCGCGGACGTCTACCCCGAGGTGCTGCGGCTCTCCGGCCAGACCCAGCCCGACGGCGTGCCCACCGGGTTCCACCTGGTCCGCCGCGACGGCACCGTGCTCGACGGGGGCCGCTCGCTCGCCGCCCAGCAGGTGCGCGACGGCGACCTGCTCAGCCTGCGCCCGTTCGCCGAGTCGCTGCCGCCCGCCGTCTACGACGACGTCGCCGACGCGATCGCCACCGCCGGTGAGAGCGACCGCCGGTTCTGGGGCCCCGAGCTGATGCGTGCCTTCGGCCTCATCGGCACCGGCGTGCTGCTCACCCTGCTCGGCTTCGCCCTCTGGTTCGCCGACCTGCGCCACGACATGCACGGCCTTCCCGGCGTGCTCTCCGGCGTCGTCGCCGTCGTGCTCACCGCCTTCGCCGGCGTCCGCGCCCGGGTCTACCGGGACGCCTGGGCCGGACTCGCGCTCGGCCTCGGCGCCCTGCCGCACGCCCTGATCGCCGGCAGCGGCCTGCTCGCCCCCACCGGCGGCCCGCTGGACGGCCCCGGCCGGCTCCAGTTCCTCACCGGCTGCGTCGCCGTGCTGGTGGTCGCCGTCCTGCTGGTCGGCCTGCTGCCCGAGAAGGACTCGCTGTTCGTCGCCGCCGCCTTCCTGGCCGCGGCCGGCGCGCTCGCCACCTTCGCCGCCGTCCTGCTGCCCGGGACCCCGGCCGACCACATCGCCGCCGTCACCGGCGTCGCCGCCGTCGCCGCGATCGGCTTCCTGCCCGGCCTGTCCGCCCGGTTCGCCCGGCTGCCCGTCGGCTACAGCGCCCCCGGCCAGACCCGCGCCCGCGGCCGCGACCACGACGAGGAGGCCGCCCGCGCCGAACTCGTCCAGTACGAGCGGATCGCCCACCAGGCCCGCCGCGGCCACGAGGTGCTGGTCGGCCTGGTCGGCGGCTGCGCCGCGGTGATCGTCGGCGCCTGCGCGGTGCTCGGCTTCACCGACGAGACCCTCCCCGAACTGCTCGCCCTGCTCCTCGGCCTCGCCACCATGCTCCGCGCCCGGCTGTTCCGCTACAGCGCGCAGGTCTTCAGCCTGACCATCGCCGGCCTGCTCGGACTGTCGCTGCTGATCGTCGGCCTCTCCCTGCACACCCCGCAGTTCGTGCTCCGGGCCGGCATCGGCTCCACCGGCGCCGACCTGCGCACCGTCTGGCTGACCGCCTCGATCGCCTTCGGCGCCGCGGTGCTCACCGCGATCGCCCTGGTGGTGCCCCGGCTCGGCGTCTCCCCGTTCTGGGGGCGGGTGCTGGACCTGGTCGACAGCCTCACCCTGATGTCGCTGGTCCCGCTGGTGCTGGCCGTGCTCGACGTCTACCGGCTGGTCCGCGGCGCCACCGGCTGACCCGTGCGCCGGGGCCACCTGGCACCGGTGCAATGCGGCACTGGTACGCTTGGCCCTCGAGCGCAGCCGTGTGTCCGCCCCCGGGTGGGGCGAGGACCGGCGGCCGCGCCCGTCACGACACCGAGTTCTCCCAGAGTCCTGTGCCGTAGACCAGGACCGCTCGGTATCACCTCGTAAGGAGTTGCAGTGGCTCTCGCCTCTGACGTCAAGAAGCAGATCATCGCCGAGTTCGGCCAGAAGGAGGGCGACACCGGCTCCCCCGAGGTCCAGGTGGCCATGCTCTCCCGCCGCATCTCGGACCTGACCGAGCACCTCAAGTCGCACAAGCACGACCACCACTCGCGCCGCGGCCTGCTGATCCTGGTCGGCCAGCGCCGCCGCCTGCTGCAGTACCTGGCCAAGAAGGACATCGAGCGCTTCCGTACGCTCGTCGACCGCCTGGGCATCCGCCGCGGTGCCGCCGGCGGCGCCCGCTGAGAACGCCGCTCGGGGCGGCTCCCCACACCGGGGAGCCGCCCCTCGCGCGTATGCCGCGGCGGTACGGCCGGGGCGTCCACCGGGGCGCCCGAACGCGACAACCGGGCATAACAACTCGCGCGCACCTCCCCAGGTGGCCGAGGATTGCACCGTAGGGTTGTGGGCATGCCGGGTGATGGCGCCGCAAGCGCGCCACTCAGGCAGCAGAACCCAACCCCCCGCGGGACGAAGGCTTCAAACGGAAGCCGCCCGCATCCGAGAGAGCGTCCAGACGCGGACCGCCCCGTCCGGACCCGGCCGGCCGAGAGGCGCCGGTCCTCGGTAGTGGCCGCCGGAGGCCCCGCCCATCGAAGCGGGGTGCACCGGAGGCTTCGATCGAAGACCGGCCCGACCGTCCAGGGTCAACACGCAGGCGATGCGCGGGGACGCTCTCCCGGAGACGTACGAAAGAGGAGATCTTCCAGGTGGAAGAGAACGTGTTCTACGCCGAGGCCGTGATCGACAACGGTTCCTTCGGCACCCGCACCATCCGCTTCGAGACCGGCCGCCTGGCCCGTCAGGCCGCCGGCTCCGCCGTCGCCTACCTGGACGACGACACCATGGTGCTGTCGGCCACCAGCGCGTCCAAGCAGCCGAAGGAGCACTTCGACTTCTTCCCGCTGACCGTGGACGTCGAGGAGCGGATGTACGCCGCCGGCCGCATCCCCGGCTCGTTCTTCCGTCGTGAGGGCCGGCCCTCCGAGGACGCGATCCTCACCTGCCGCCTGATCGACCGCCCGCTGCGCCCGTCCTTCGTCAAGGGCCTGCGCAACGAGATCCAGGTCGTCGTCACCGTGATGGCGCTGAACCCGGACCACCTGTACGACGTGGTGGCCATCAACGCCGCCTCCGCCTCCACCCAGCTGGCCGGCCTGCCGTTCTCCGGCCCGATCGGCGGCGTGCGCGTCGCGCTGATCAACGGCCAGTGGGTCGCCTTCCCGACCCACAGCGAGCTGGAGTCGGCCGTCTTCGACATGGTCGTGGCCGGCCGCGTCCTGCCGGACGGCGACGTCGCGATCATGATGGTCGAGGCCGAGGCCACCGACAAGACCATCAAGCTGGTCGAGGGCGGCGCCGACGCGCCGACCGAGGAGGTCGTCGCGGCCGGCCTGGAGGCCGCCAAGCCGTTCATCAAGGTGCTGTGCGCCGCGCAGTCGCAGCTGGCCGCCCAGGCCGCCAAGCCGACCGGCGAGTTCCCGGTCTTCCTGGACTACCAGGACGACGTGCTCGCCGCGCTGACCGCCGCCGTCAAGGACGAGCTGGCCCAGGCCCTCACCATCCCGGGCAAGCAGGAGCGCAACAACGAGCTGGACCGCGTCAAGGCGCTGGCCGCCGAGAAGCTGCTGCCCGAGTTCGAGGGCCGCGAGAAGGAGATCAGCGCCGCCTACAACGCGCTGACCAAGAAGATCGTCCGCGAGCGCGTCATCAAGGACAAGGTCCGCATCGACGGCCGCGGCGTCACCGACATCCGCACCCTGGCCGCCGAGGTCGAGGCCATCCCGCGGGTGCACGGCTCGGCCCTGTTCGAGCGCGGCGAGACCCAGATCCTGGGTGTCACCACGCTGAACATGCTCCGCATGGAGCAGCAGCTGGACACGCTCTCCCCGGAGACCCGCCGCCGCTACATGCACAACTACAACTTCCCGCCGTACTCGGTCGGCGAGACCGGCCGCGTCGGTTCGCCGAAGCGCCGCGAGATCGGCCACGGCGCGCTGGCCGAGCGGGCCATCCTCCCGGTCCTGCCGACCCGCGAGGAGTTCCCGTACGCCATCCGCCAGGTCTCCGAGGCGCTCGGCTCCAACGGCTCCACCTCGATGGGCTCGGTCTGCGCCTCCACCATGTCGCTGCTGAACGCCGGTGTGCCGCTGAAGGCCGCCGTCGCCGGCATCGCCATGGGCCTGATCTCCCAGGAGATCGACGGTGAGACCCACTTCGTGACCCTCACCGACATCCTCGGCGCCGAGGACGCGTACGGCGACATGGACTTCAAGGTCGCCGGTACCCGCAACTTCATCACCGCCCTGCAGCTGGACACCAAGCTCAACGGCATCCCGGCGTCGGTGCTCGCCGCCGCGCTGAAGCAGGCCCGCGACGCCCGCCTGCACATCCTCGACGTGATGAACGAGGCCATCGACTCCCCGGACGAGATGTCCCCGAACGCGCCGCGCATCATCACCATCAAGATCCCGGTGGACAAGATCGGCGAGGTCATCGGCCCCAAGGGCAAGATGATCAACCAGATCCAGGAGGACACCGGCGCCGAGATCACGATCGAGGACGACGGCACCATCTACATCGGTGCCGCCGACGGCCCGGCCGCCGAGGCCGCCCGCACCACGATCAACCAGATCGCCAACCCGACCATGCCGGAGGTCGGCGAGCGCTACCTGGGCACCGTGGTCAAGACCACGACCTTCGGTGCCTTCGTCTCGCTCATGCCGGGCAAGGACGGTCTGCTGCACATCTCGCAGATCCGCAAGCTCGCCGGCGGCAAGCGCGTGGAGAACGTCGAGGACGTCCTCGGCGTCGGCGCCAAGGTGCAGGTCGAGATCGCCGAGATCGACCCGCGCGGCAAGCTCTCGCTGATCCCGGTCATCGAGGGCGAGGAGAACGCCGAGGCCGCTTCCGAGTGAAGCGCGGCTAGCTGAACCCCGCGGCCCGCACGCCCCCAGCGGCGTGCGGGCCGCACCCTGTTGTCCCCCCACGCCCATTCGGCGGACCGCTTTTTCTACGGAGGTACCCCCGTGGCCCAGGCCTCGGCGGCGACGCAGCGCCCCGGCACGACCCGGACCCTGCTCAAGGGCGTGGACGGCGCCGGAACCGTGCGCCGCACCGTCCTCCCCGGCGGCCTGCGCGTCGTCACCGAGACCCTGCCGACGGTGCGCTCCGCGACCTTCGGCATCTGGGTCGGCGTCGGCTCGCGGGACGAGACCCCCCAGCTCAACGGTGCCACCCACTACCTGGAGCACCTGCTCTTCAAGGGCACCGAGCGGCGCAGCGCGCTGGACATCTCGGCCGCCCTGGACGCGGTCGGCGGCGAGATGAACGCCTTCACCGCCAAGGAGAACACCTGCTACTACGCGCGGGTGCTCGACACCGACCTGCCGCTGGCCATCGACGTGGTCTGCGACATGCTCACCGGCTCGCTGATCCGCCCCGAGGACGTCGAGGCCGAGCGCGGCGTCATCCTGGAGGAGATGGCGATGGCCGAGGACGACCCGGGTGACGTCGTCCACGACCTCTTCGCCAAGGTGATCTTCGGCAGCGGCCCGCTCGGCCGGCCGATCCTCGGCACCCAGGAGACCATCCACTCGCTCACCCGCGACCAGATCGCCGGCTTCTTCCACCGCCGCTACAAGCCCGAGCACCTGGTCGTCGCCGCGGCGGGCAACCTGGACCACCGCAAGGTCGTCCGGCAGGTCGAGAAGGCCTTCGCGCCGCTGCTCGCCAAGTCCGAGGCCGTCCCCGCCGAGGCCCGGCGCGGCGTCAAGGCGCTGCGGACGGCGGGCAGGGTCGAGGTGCTCAACCGGTCCACCGAGCAGGCCCACCTGGTGCTGGGCGTGCCCGGCGTGCCCCGGCACGACGAGCGCCGCTGGGCGATGGGCGTGCTCAACGCGGCCCTCGGCGGCGGCATGAGCTCGCGGCTGTTCCAGGAGGTCCGGGAGAAGCGCGGCCTGGCGTACTCGGTGTACTCCTACTCCTCCTCGTACGCGGACAGCGGCCTGTTCGGCATCTACGCCGGCTGCCAGCCCAAGCGGGTCGAGGAGGTGCTGCGGATCTGCCGCGAGGAGCTCGCCAAGGTGGTCGCCGAGGGCATCACCGAGGAGGAGCTGCGGCGCGCCATCGGCCAGATCTCCGGCTCCACCGTGCTCGGCATGGAGGACACCGGTTCGCTGATGAACCGCATCGGCAAGGCCGAGCTGAGCTACGGCCACCACCTGTCGGTGGACGACATGCTGGCGAAGATAGCGGCGGTGACCCTGGACGACGTCCACGAGGTCGCCCGTGATGTGCTGGGGGCCTACCGGCCTTCGCTGGCGCTGATCGGTCCGGTCAACGACAAGCGGGCCGCGAAGCTCGCCGACCTGCTGGTGTGAGAGGACTTTCGCTATGACGCTGCGTGTCGCCGTGATCGGCGCCAAGGGACGGATCGGCTCGGAGGCGGTCGAGGCCGTGGAGGCCGCGCCGGACATGGAGCTGGTCGCCGCCCTCGGCCGCGGGTCCCGGCTGGAGGAGCTGACCGAGGCGGGCGCCGAGGTGGCCGTAGAGCTGACCCACCCCGACTCGGTGATGGGCAACCTCGACCACTGCCTGCACCACGGCATCCACGTGGTCACCGGCACCACCGGCTGGACCGAGGAGCGGCTGGCCACCGTGCGCGGCTGGCTCGACGAGGCCCCGGAGCTCGGCCTGCTGATCGCGCCGAACTTCTCCATCGGCGCGATCCTCGGCATGAAGTTCTCGCAGATCGCCGCCAGGTACTTCGAGTCGGTCGAGGTCGTCGAGCTGCACCACGACGGCAAGGCGGACGCCCCCAGCGGCACCGCCACCCGCACCGCCCAGCTGATCGCCGCCGCCCGCGCGGAGGCCGGCCGCCCGGTGCAGCAGGACCCGACCACCCACAGCCTGCCCGGCGCCCGCGGCGCCGACGTCGACGGGGTGCCGGTGCACGCGGTGCGGCTGCGCGGCCTGCTCGCCCACCAGCAGGTGATGTTCGGCGACACCGGCGAGACCCTCACCATCCGGCACGACTCGCTGCACCACAGCAGCTTCATGCCGGGCATCCTGCTCGGCGCGCGCAAGGTCGTGGAGACGCCCGGGCTCACCCTGGGCCTCGAACACTTCCTGGACCTGTGAGCCCGGCATGACCTCCCGTACCGGCTTCTTCGTCCTCTCCGGCGTGCTGGCGCTGGTCGCGCTGCTCTGCGTCGGAGAGGGCGTCCAGCTCATCGCCACCGGCAAGCCGCTCGGCATCGGCATGGGCCTGTGCGCCTTCGTCATCCCGGTCGTCGGCCTCTGGTTCCTGCGCCAGACGGTCCGCTTCGGCCGGGACAGCGAGCGGCTCGCCCGTGAGCTGGAGGCCGAGGGCGGCCTGCCGGTCGACGAGCTGAAGCGCACCGACGGCGGGCGGATCGACCGCGCGTCGGCCGACGCGGTGTTCGCGCGCCGCAAGGCCGAGGCCGAGGCCGCCCCCGGCGACTGGCGGGTCTTCTTCCGCCTGGCCGTCGCGTACGCCGACGCCGGCGACGTACCGCGCGCCCGCAGGACCATGCAGCACGCGATCCGGTTGCACCGCACCACCGCTACCACCGGCACCACCATCACCAAGCCTGCGAGGAGTAACGCGTGAGCGACGACACGACGGCCCCCCGGTTCCGCAGCGACGTCACCGTGGACCTGGTCCGCAGCGCCGCGACGGACTCGGACGTCATCTGGGCGGCCAGGGTCTCGACGGCGGGGGAGCAGTCCCTGGAGGCGCTCCAGCAGGACCCGGAGAAGTCCGCGGGCCTGATCAACTTCCTGATGCGGGACCGGCACGGCACGCCGTTCGAGCACAACTCGATGACCTTCTTCATCAGCGCGCCGATCTTCGTCTTCCGCGAGTTCCACCGCCACCGCAGCGGCTGGTCCTACAACGAGGAGTCCGGCCGCTACCGCGAGCTGGAGCCGGTGTTCTACGTGCCGGGCGAGGACCGCAGGCTCGTCCAGCAGGGCCGCCCGGGCCGCTACGAGTTCGTCGAGGGAACCCCCGAGCAGCACAAGACCGTGACGGCCTCGATGGAGGCCGCCTACCGCGAGGCGTACGAGCGCTACCAGGAGATGCTGGCGGCCGGCGTGGCCCGCGAGGTCGCCCGCGCGGTGCTGCCGGTCGGGCTGTTCTCGTCGATGTACGCGACCTGCAACGCCCGCTCGCTGATGCACTTCCTGTCGCTGCGCACCAAGCGGGAGAACTCGGCGGTGCCGTCGTTCCCGCAGCGCGAGATCGAGATGGTCGCGGAGCGGATGGAGGAGCAGTGGGCCCGGCTCATGCCGCTCACCCATGCGGCCTTCGAGAAGCACGGCCGGGTCGCCCCCTGACCTGCGGCGACGGGCATCCGGGGAGAGTGTCTGGCATGTCTGGATTGCGGCATATCTGACCGCTCCCTACGCTCGTGAACACGGATTCCGGTGCTGCTTGAACCCCCGAGCACGCAGCACCGGAATCCCATGTCCCCACTGCTTGAACCGCCTCCGCCGGGGCGGAGCGCGGCCGGTTCGCAGCCGGTCGACCGCCGGCCCGCCACCACGGCCGTCCGAACCGTGGACCGGCCTGGGTGCCGCCCCACCGCCTACGAGTAGTTTTGGACGCATGGCTCCGACCTCCACCCCCCAGACGCCCTTCGGGCGGGTCCTGACCGCGATGGTGACACCGTTCACCGCCGACGGCGGCCTCGACCTCGACGGCGCCCAGCGCCTCGCCGCGCACCTCGTCGACTCCGGCAACGACGGCCTCGTCGTCAACGGCACCACCGGGGAGTCCCCGACCACCAGCGACGCCGAGAAGGCCCAGCTCGTCCGCGCCGTGGTGGAGGCGGTCGGGGACCGGGCCCACGTGGTGGCCGGTGTCGGCACCAACGACACGCACCACAGCGTCGGGCTGGCCCGCCAGGCCGAGGCGGCCGGGGCGCACGGCCTGCTCGTGGTAACGCCGTACTACAGCAAGCCCCCGCAGGAGGGCCTGTACCGGCACACCGTGGAGATCGCCGACGCCACCGGGCTGCCGGTCATGCTGTACGACATCCCCGGTCGCAGCGGCGTCGCGCTGAGCCACGAGACGCTGGTCCGGCTCGGCGAGCACCCGCGGATCGTCGCCAACAAGGACGCCAAGGGCGACCTCGGCGCCGCGGCCTGGGCGATCGCCCGCTCGGACCTCGCCTGGTACTCCGGCGACGACATCCTCAACCTGCCGTTGCTGTCGGTCGGAGCCGTCGGTGTCGTCAGCGTGGTCGGCCATGTGGTCGCCGGCGAGCTGCGGGCCATGGTCGAGGCCTACCTGGCCGGCGATGTGGCCAAGGCCACGGCCGTGCACCAGCGCCTGCTGCCGGTCTTCACCGGTATCTTCCGCACCCAGGGCGTCATCCTCGCCAAGGCCGCGCTGGACCTCCAGGGCCTGCCCGCCGGCCCGCTGCGGCTGCCCCTGGTCGGCGCGACCCCCGAGGAGATCGCGCAACTGAAGAAGGATCTCGCCGACGGCGGGGTAGACCTCTAACAGACACGGACGTGCGCGCCCCGGCTCGCCGGACCCTCACGGGACCGCCGCTGGACCGGACCGAAGGCGCGAGAGCACAGACCTGGTAGGAAAACGACACTGAGAACGCACGCCATATGTCTCGCGGGGGAGGACCCCGGACATATGGCGTGCGTCGTGAGGAGAGTCTTTTGAGCCACCCGCATCCCGAACTCGGCGCGCCGCCGGCCCTCAAGGCGGGCGCCCTGCGCATCACCCCGCTCGGCGGTCTCGGCGAGATCGGCCGCAACATGACGGTCTTCGAATACGGGGACCGCATTCTCATCGTCGACTGCGGCGTCCTCTTCCCCGAGGACGAGCAGCCCGGCGTCGACCTGATCCTCCCGGACTTCAGCTACATCCGGGACCGCCTCGACAAGATCGACGGCATCGTCCTCACGCACGGCCACGAGGACCACATCGGCGCCGTCCCGTTCCTGCTCCGGGAGAACCCGGACATCCCGCTGATCGGGTCGAAGCTCACCCTCGCGCTGATCGAGGCCAAGCTCGCCGAGCACCGCATCCGCCCGTACGTGCTGGAGGTCGCCGAGGGCGACCGCGAGCGGATCGGCCCCTTCGACTGCCAGTTCATCGCGGTCAACCACTCCATCCCGGACGCGCTGGCCGTCGCCGTGCGCACCCCGGCCGGCATGGTCGTCGCCACCGGCGACTTCAAGATGGACCAGCTGCCGCTGGACGGGCGCCTCACCGACCTGCCGACCTTCGCCAAGCTGGCGGAGGAGGGCATGGACCTGCTGCTGGTGGACTCCACCAATGCCGAGGTCCCCGGCTTCATCCCGCACGAGCGGGACATCTCGGCCGCGCTGCGAAACGTTTTCGCGAACGCCGAGAAGCGCATCATCGTCGCCTCCTTCGCCAGCCACGTGCACCGCATCCAGCAGGTGCTGGACGCCGCGCACGAGTACAAGCGCAAGGTCGCCTTCGTCGGCCGCTCGATGGTCCGCAACATGGGCATCGCCCGCGACCTCGGGTACCTGAAGGTGCCGGGCAACATGGTCGTGGACGTCAAGCAGCTGGACGACCTGCCGGACAAGGAGGTCGTGCTGATCTGTACCGGCTCGCAGGGCGAGCCGATGGCCGCGCTGTCCCGGATGGCCAACCGCGACCACCAGATCCGCATCGTCGAGGGCGACACCGTCGTCCTGGCGTCCTCGCTCATCCCGGGCAACGAGAACGCCGTCTACCGGGTGATCAACGGCCTGACCCGCTGGGGCGCCAAGGTCGTGCACAAGGGCAACGCCAAGGTGCACGTCTCCGGCCACGCCTCGGCCGGCGAGCTGCTGTACTTCTTCAACATCTGCAAGCCGCGCAACCTCATGCCGGTGCACGGCGAGTGGCGCCACCTGCGGGCCGCGGCCGACCTCGGCGTCGCGACCGGCGTCCCGCGCAACCGGGTGGTCATCGCCGAGGATGGCGTCTGCGTCGACCTGGAGGGCGGCGTCGCCCGCATCGTCGGCAAGGTGCAGGCCGGCTACGTCTACGTCGACGGCTCCTCGGTCGGCGACATCACCGAGGCCTCGCTCAAGGACCGCAAGATCCTCGGCGAGGAGGGCTTCATCTCCTGCTTCGTGGTGGTCGACTCCGCCAACGGCAAGATCGTCGGCGGCCCGAGCATCCAGGCCCGCGGCTCCGGCATCGACGATGCCGCGTTCGTTCCGGTCGCGGCCAGGCTCCAGGAGGCGCTCGACCGCTCGGCGAGCGACGGCGTCCTGGAGATCCGCCAGGTCCAGCAGCTCGTCCGCCGGACCATCGGCAAGTGGGTGGCGGACAACTACCGCCGCCGCCCGATGATCCTGCCGGTCGTCGTCGAGGTCTGAGCCTCCCCGGCGTGATTTGACGTGGGGCAGCCCGGTGCGTAATGTTCTCCGGGTTGCCCCACGGGACGGCCCCCAGTCGAAGTTCTCGAACTGAATTCGAGAACGGAGCGGGAAAACGGCCCGAGAAACTCTGATAGAGTTCGGGAGCGCCGAAAGGCCGAAGCAAATCGGACGAAAGAAACTCCGGAAAACGGAGCGGAAAACATCTGATAAGCTGGAAACACGAAAGAACGAAGCGCCCGGAGGGCCGGTGTGAAAGCCGCCCGAAGGAAGCGTCCGTTCCTTGAGAACTCAACAGCGTGCCAAAAGTCAACGCCAGATATGTTGACATCCCCGGCCTCGGACTTGTTTCGGGGTTGGAGATTCCTTTTGAAATAACACAGCGAGGACGCAGTGCGCGGGATCACCCTATTCCGGTGGTTGCCGTGCCGCTCAACGCGGGTGTGA